>CAYFOB010000273.1:0-6066 GCA_964344525.1 uncultured Thiomargarita sp. | reverse complement strand
ATTTTTATTAAATAAATAAAAAATATTTATATCACTACTTCTTGGGGACTACCTAAATATCCACAATAGGCTCTCGTCATGATTTCAGCCTGATAAACTGTTCAAATCACTCAATTTCCAATCACCAAACTCATGACGAAGCCCGCCCTTTATTTTGGACTTTTATTTCATTATTTCATTTGACAATGTCACATCGATATCACCATTTCACTTTTCTGTTCACAATCTCCTTATTGATGTGAGATTGTCTAATTAATAAGCTTTATTGTCCCAAAAATTCTGTGAGAGAAAGATTCAGATAATTATTTTCAAAGGATGTTTTTCTTAAAACCTATCTCACGCAAAGCCGCAAAGTCGCTAAGTGAAATTTTGTGAGAGAGATTCAAATAATTATTTTAAAAGAATGTTCTTGTTAAAACTCATCTCGCGCTTTCGTCGCAAAGCCAAGTGACTTACTTGTTTTTGCGTCTTTGCGCCTTTGCGTGAGCAGTTGAAAAATTTTGAGTGCGTAAGTTCTAAGTCGGTTTGGTTTTCAATTTTTGATGGACAGTTCTTTCAGTCTATTAGCTTTCTGCTATCTTAATTCGTTGCAATCTCTCTTCGCTGGCTTTTAATATAGCTTCTAACATCTGACTGTAGGAGATGCCAGCAAAATTCGCCATTTTTGCCAGGTGCCCATCCCAACACCACCCTGGATTAGGGTTCACCTCCAGCAAGCGTGGGGTTTGGTTGCGATCAAGCCGCCAGTCGAATCTAGCATAGTCGCGGCATTCAAGCCGTTCAAACAGTTTAATACAACTGGCAATCAAAAATTGTTCGGTTGCTTCCGGCAAATGAGCGAGCACTGAACGTATCTGCTGATAAGCAGAATCCGGTTGCCATTTGGCTTCATATCCGCAAATACGAGGTAAATCAGCCGGTAACTTAGAATAGTCTTCTTCAATAATGGGTAAAGCCTGATAGGATTCTGGGGGATTACCAATAATGCCCACGCTAATATCTTTACCCGTCAGAAATTCCTCCACCAGAACCGGCTTGTCATAGCCCGTTTGTTCCCGTATAATAAGAATTGCATTTTCCAATTCTTTAATATTGTGACAAACACTGTTTTGCGTAATCCCAAAACTAGAGTCCCCAAAATTCGGCTTCACAATCACTGGAAATTCGGCCTGTAATTCAATAAAATTCGTATCTTCCGGTTTGATTAGAAACGCACGCGGAACTGGAATATCCATTTCTTTGGCAATGCCTCGAATCAGCGATTTATCATAACAATACGCCAGACACTGTGGTGTTCCGCCAGTATAGGAAATATTGAGCATTTCCAACAACGTCGGTATATGTAACTCTTTGGTCGCTTCGTTATCAAATCCCTCGTCACACAAATTGAACACCAAATCGAATTTCGTTTTGTTTTTCTGCAAATCCGTGATCATCGTCTCATGCTGATCAAAATAGCTGAAACGATACCCTGTCAACTTTGCTAAGGCCTTTTTCAACTCATTCAAGGTAAAAAAGTCATCTTCATCAAAGACATCGTTAGGTTTGATTTTGTCAACCTTGCGATGATCTCCCAACAATACCGCAACCTTTTTGACGGTTTGCGTTCTGTTTTTGACGGGTGCCCATTCTTTTTGAGCCTGGCTGGTGACGATAATACGTCTTTCCATCATGCCCAAATCTTGTTTTCTTTGAGAATCCGTTATCAGTTCGGAGTGAAAAGAAATCTCGGCAAACCCAGTATTTTTGAGTAATTCAATCATACTGTCTTTGGTGTAAAGCCTTTCCGCATAAAACTGATCCGCAATCACGCCTTTTTTGACATGCGTAATGACTTCTCTAGAAATTAACCGTTCATCACCGGCCGACAAGGAACGTTCCCGGCACACAAAATAGTTATTATCAATCCATTCCCAACTCCGCGGTTGAAAATGGTTTTTCATGTAACTGCCATCGGTAATATCAATCAGCAGTTTGCCATAAGGTTTGAGAACACGCATGACTTCCCGCAGCACTTTCACGTCATCTTGTGCAGATTCAAAATAGCCGAAACTGTTGCCAGCTATAAACACATAATCAAAGGTATCCGTTGCAAAGGGTAACTTTCGGGCCTCACCTTCTCGGAAAACCACTTGAGTGCCTGCTTTTTTAGTGGAAGATTTGGCTCTGTTAATTAAGTAATGGGAACGATCGATGCCGAAAATATGGGTAAAACCTCGCCTCGCCAATTCCAAAGCATGTCGCCCTTGTCCACAGCATAAATCTAAAATGATGCTATTCGTGGAGGGAGACAATATTTGCAAGAACAGATCAATTTCGACTTGAGTAATAGAGATATCTTCTACCACATCTCCATCGGTTCTCAAATAATTGGCATTAAAAATATGTTTCCACCAGTCCGCTTTGACATAGCTTTCCAGATTTTCAACCGGCCCGATGGATTTCAGCCATTCGGGCTTTTGTCGCTTAGTGGTCTGAGCTTTGATTTTTTTGACTGTCATTGACGGTTCCTAACAAGTATTTATTTTTTCTGAAAAAACTGTAGAGGTCAAGATGATGTTGAACGTCATTCCTGCGAAGGCCGGAATCCCGGGCAGTAATGAATGCTTCGGTGTGAATCCAGGGCCGTCCTAGATTCACACCTTCGCTGAGAATGACGGATGTTCAAGCTCTTGTTGACCACTACAAAATTTTTCCGCAAATGGCCAAAGTTCCCTCGTCAAAGGAATGACAGGCTATTGAACCGATGTGCGTAACATCAGTTATTAAATTTATTTATCATTTCCAAATATCTCGTTCCCCAATTGATGGCTATCAATAGTATTATAGTCTAACTTTATAAAGTTCAACTGTTTAAATGATTAAATTTGTTTATGGTTTTATAATACTATTTTTTATAGCTACCAAATGCGATGGGTGCCTTTCTATTTTCTTAGCAGATTGTATTTTACCATTTTATTTTATTATTTTACCACGTTACCACGTTACCACGTTACCACGTTACCATAGGTTTCACCTATGGCTATTCACGTTCAACCCCTATCGGGGTTGACGCATCTTAACATCTAGGTGTCATTTCGACTAAAGGAGAAATCTTAACATAGGTACTGAAAACTTCGGAAAACTCGGTAAGTGATTGATTTAGAATGAATTGATGTAACTCATTGAAATTATTAGATTATCAAAAATTTTGTAGTGGTCAAGATGATGTTGAACGTCATTCCTGCGGATGCAGGAATCCAGGGCAGTCATTCAGGATTGATGCAAGAATCCAGAAATCACCTAGATTCCTGCCTTCGCAGGAATGACGAATTGTTCAATCTCTTGTTGACCACTACAGATTATCAAAAATTTCCGAATTTTTGAGTAGCTACACAAAAGTTTTTAACAAGTTTTTTAACATTTCATGTAGGCTTGAAGAAATCCGATTTTTTTTCCTTTCATCGGATTTCTCCATCAATAAAATGTTAAAAGATTTATGTATCCAACCATGCGCCTCGTGTGTGTGAATGCGGGATGGATGAACGTCCGTCACGTTTGAGGGCTGAAGCGTCACTGCCATTAACTTAAGGCTTAGGCTCAAAGCTTAATGAATGCGAAGGCAGGAATCCAGGAGGCTATAACGCTTGGATTCCTGCCTTTGCATTCATTACGAATGCTTAAGTTAATGGCAGTGGGGCTGAAGCGTGCGGACGAGAGAGCAAACCAAAGTCCAGCTAAAAAGTTCCCTTGCACATTTTTATGGTTTAGATTAAATT
The DNA here is from genome assembly GCA_964344525.1 of uncultured Thiomargarita sp. Lineage (GTDB taxonomy): Bacteria > Pseudomonadota > Gammaproteobacteria > Beggiatoales > Beggiatoaceae > CAYFOB01. The sequence continues at coordinate 2,308 of CAYFOB010000273.1, read as the reverse complement.
AATTTATCAATTTCTCATTCCAAAAATGTCTTCAGAGTTTTATATTCCATTGTGCAAGTTCAAAGCGATAAATCCGTGACTCAAAACCCTTAATAAAATGCAATCATTATAGTTATAAGAATATTTTATTGAAAAAACCTGGCACCCTTCATATTCACGCAAAAGTAGTGAACAGTTGTTTCGGGAATGGAACTTCGTTACTTTCCCGAAACCCACATTTAACAATCAGTTTCGGGAAATCCGTTTCACTTAATGAACGAAACAACTGTCAATCGCTTTTGAAGGGTGCCCAAAACCTTCGCCACAAAGTTCATTCTGAACATCACCCCAAATTGATAAATGAAAAGTCACAATTCATTCATTTCCCATTTATTGTTCAAAATGCCCATGCCTTGGTTTATTTTTTTAGTAAGCTATCTATTATTATTCACCGCCTGTAGCCAACCACAAGCACCCGCCACCAAACCGACTGCCCGAAAACCGGCAGCCCATTTGGTAAAAACGGCGATAGTGCGTCCACAGCCGTTAAGCACAACCGTAACTTACACCGGCACGTTACGAGCACTGCGTATTGTGCGAATTTTCACGCAAGAAGCAGGGCGCATTACTTATTTGCCTTACTACGAAGGCGATACTGTCAAAGCCAACGCACGGCTGGTGCAATTGGACGATGTGCTATTAAAAGCCGCATTAAATAAAGCCAGAGCCACCTACAAATATGCCCGTCTCAATGTGCGACGCTTGCAAAAAAATGCCGAATTTTCTCAGCCCATCCAATACCATGCTTTTGACAAATTTTCAAAGCCTTTTCATTAAACCCACCTAATGATAAAAAAGCGGGTAAAATCTGTTGATTTGGAAAAAGTTTTCCATAAACTTCCACCTTCTCCTGAAAATCTTCAACGATTGTTGGTAGCGTTTTTTCTTGAGTTTTCTTGACTTCAACCAAAACCACGCGCCCATGATTTTGCAACCACATCAATTTCCATCACTTTACCATCCGGGCGCTGAATATAAACGCGTTCTCTCGCATCAATCAGATTCAGGCGAGTCGTATCTGAAGCCTCCTCGAAAAACTCAGACAAGGCAAATCTTTTTTTGGTTCTAAAAGCGGTGGCTAACAAATACTCCGCCATTTTTCCTGACAGGCGATTAAGTTGTCCTTGTAATTGTTTGTTTTTAGTTGTTAAGGTTTTAATCTTTTTATGAAACTCTTGTTTCAAGTTGACAGCCCCACTGTCCTTAATTTCCTCTTCAAAGCGGTTTCGTAAAATCAAATTGAGCGTGCCATCTTGTAAACCTCTAAAATCAATATCCGCGACCCCTTGCTCAATCATATCCGCTTCTGCCAAAATGAGCAATTTCTCTTGGATTTGATTAAGTTCCAACGGCAGATTCAACTCATCCTTGATCTCACGCGCTCTCCAATAACGATCTGCATGTTTTGATAGGTGTAGCAGTATGTTTTTGGCATGAAGATCATTCACCCGCTTTAAGGTTAATTGAAGGTACTCATTCCAGGTTTCTGACAGTTCAGAACGTCTATTTGAAATTTCATAATTCACTTTCTCAATAACCCCAAGACTGGTGGTTAAATCTTGATTTTCCATCTGATTTTGAATCACACAAGAGATGAAAAAAGGATCAGACATACACAATTTGTTAATTTGAACCGCCGTTTCGTTAGTAATGGGTTCTTGATAAAATTGGGCATATTTATAAACGGCTTGCAAACCCTCTTCTTCAGTCAGGTAGGGAGAAAAGCGTATTTGTGTGAGTCGTCCCGCCTCTAAATATTTGCGAATCACCATGAGCAGCCAACCAACATAAGAGCCAGTCACAAGCATTGGCGCAATTTTGGATTCGGAAAGGGAATGAAAACTGCCCGCCAGCGTTTCAATTGGCGAGGTTTGATAAAGTGGATCAGGATAAACATATTGAGTGAGATTTTGAAATTCATCTATTATGACCAAAAAACGCTTATTGCAAAAATCGGCAAAGCGATGTGGGGCAGAATAAGCAGTTTTCCACATTAAATCGTGGCTGCCGCCTACCTCTTTATTTTCAAGCAGGAAATCAACGTCTCTGACAAAGAGCTTGATTGAGTTTGTTAAACCATATTTCCTGATTTCTTTTAAGGAGAGATGACTATTGACTAATTTTTCATCCCTTTCCAAAAAGGAAATATATTGTGAGGCAAAAGCACAGTAATAATCAATTGCCAAATTCGGATACCAAATTTTCGTGTCAGCCACATCAAAAAAAAAGGGAATAACTGCCCCATTTTGACTCCATAACTGGTTAAAAA
>CAYFOB010000272.1:4588-6099 GCA_964344525.1 uncultured Thiomargarita sp. | reverse complement strand
CAAAGCTTGCGCTTTGCACTCCAAAAAATTCAATCGTATTTTTTCGTTCCAAGCATAGCTTTGCTCCTTGTGAACGAGGATGCGTAACACCAGTTATTAATATGGATACTCCCCAGCTCTAATTAGATTTTGACTTATCCCTTCTTAAAAGTAATCCTTGTAGTTATTAATTGTAAAAACGAGAGCACGTAACATGAACTAATAAGTATTGATCAAATCCTTGTAGGACTTATTTGCGAGGGAAAGAAGCTTCCTTGATAATATCTTTAATACCACTCAACGCCCCAATAATACCAGCCGTTTCTAAAGGCATTAGCAAAAGCTTAGGATTTTCTGAAATGGAAAGCCGATTAACCGCGCCCATGTACTTAACAGCTATCAAATAATTCACCGCTTGCATATTACCACTTTCTATTGCTTCAGATATTTCATCGGTGGCTTTGGCTTCCGCTTGTGCAAATCGTTCTCTCGCTTCAGCATCACGAAAAGCCGCTATTTTTCGTCCCTCAGCTTCCAAAATCACCGCTTGTTTTTCACCTTCTGCTTGTAAAATTTCAGCTTTTCTTTGTCCTTCTGCTTCCAAAACAAGAGCACGTTTGTCACGCTCTGCCTTCATTTGCCGTGCCATCGCATCGACCAAATCTTGGGGTGGTGCAATGTCTTTAATTTCTACTCGTAACACTTTAACACCCCAAGGCATTGTCGCATCATCAACGGTTCTAAGCAATTGCGCATTGATAAGATCACGTTTAGAAAGCACATCGTCCAAAGTCATTGAACCCATGACATTACGAAGATTGGTGATTGCTAAATTTTCAATGGCATGAACAAGGTTTTTAATGGCATAAGCGGCTTGTGCAGCATTAACGATTTGATAGAAAACAACCCCATCTGCACGCACCATAGCATTGTCTTTTGTGATCACACTTTGAACAGGAATATTCATGACTTCTTCCTTCATGCTCATTTTTTTGCTAATCACATCGACAGCTGGAACGATTAAATGCAATCCCGGATCAAGGGTTTTGGTGTACTTACCAAAACGTTCAACTGTCCATTGTTGTGCTTGGGGTACCGATTTCACTCCCAAGAAGACTAATATCACTGCCATGCCTAAAAAAATAAAAACGAAAATTGTAAAATCGCTAAGGACAGCCATAAATATATTCTCCTTCACCCAAAAAGGTATGTGTTTACTTCCGAGCAGGGAAAGAAGCCTCCTTGAAAATTTCTTTAACGCTACTAAGCGCACCTATAATTCCAGAGGTTTCTAAAGGCATTAACATCAGCTTAGTATTATCAGAAGTGGCGACGTTGTTTACTGAACCCATATACTTGATGGCGATCAAATAATTCACCGCTTGCATATTACCATTTTCTATCGATGTAGCAATCATACCGATCGCCCTTGCTTCGGCTTGTGCAAATCGTTCTCTGGCTTCAGCATCACGAAAAGCGGCTTCTCTACGCCCTTCCGCTTCTAAAATCACCGCTTGTTTTTCACCTTCTGC
>CAYFOB010000272.1:361-4578 GCA_964344525.1 uncultured Thiomargarita sp. | reverse complement strand
TTGTAGAATTTCTGCTTGTCGATGTCCTTCAGCTTCCAAAATGAGAGCACGTTTGTCACGCTCTGCTTTCATTTGTCGTCCCATTGCATCAACCAAATTTTGAGGTGGCGCAATATCTTTAACTTCAACACGCAACACTTTGATCCCCCAAGGCGCGGTTGCATCATCAACCGTTCTGAGTAATTGCGCGTTGATGAGTTCGCGTTTAGAAAGTACTTCGTCCAGAACCATTGAACCCATGACGCTACGGAGATTAGTTATCGCTAAGTTTTCAATGGCGTTAAGAAGATTGTTGACTTGATAAGCGGCTTGCGCAGCATTGACTATTTGAAAAAAAACGACCCCATCAACACGCACCATCGCGTTGTCCTTTGTGATAACATTTTGAGCAGGAATGTCCATAATATCTTCCATCATGCTCAATTTTTCCCTAATCACATCAACGGCTGGCACAATAAGATGCAATCCTGGATCAAGGGTTTTGGTGTACTTACCAAAGCGTTCAACTGTCCATTGCTCCGATTGGGGTACCGATTTGACACCCAAGAAAACTAATATCACTGCCATGCCAAAAAAAATAAAAACAAAAATTGTAAAGTCGCTTAGGACAGCCATGGATATATTCTCCAAATAACTTGCGCAATATGATAAATTAAATTTATGGCAAAGTTGCGTATTTTACAAAAACTTCGGAACAATTAACATTGCTCCCACGGCAAACCATGAAATCGCCACCCACCCAATGTGCTGCGATGATGTTGTGCATCCAAGGGGCCTTCAAACCCTTCAACAATATTGTAGACATTGGAAAACCCCTCTTTAATTAAAACTTTTCCAGCCTCTAGGGAACGATTACCACAGCGACAAATCAGCAGTATTGGGATAGTCTCTATTTTTTCATCGTTGGAAAAAATGCAACTAACCTCCTTTCGTACCTCTGCCACAAAATTTGGATTGATATCCCAATCAGGTTCATCTATCCAAGGCACATGTATTGCACCTTTCGGATGCCCAACAAATAAATATTCCATCACAGAGCGTACATCAATCAACACTCCCTTAGGACCACCTTGCAACATTTGCCATGCATCAGAAGGGGTAATGGTAATAACAGCAAAATCGTTCATAATTTCTTGTGAAGGGAAAAAAAGAAAGGGAAGGAAATCCATTGGAGTTATCAAAAATAACTATACGGTGGTGAATAGAATCTTACCATTCACAACCGTACATATAAAACAAATTTCATTAATCTACCGTTTTGCGATAAGTTTGGCACCTTCAGTAACCGGTTTGACTTTAAGACGTACAGTACCTGCGCCAACAACTTTAACCAGCGTACCAACAGAACAATCAGGTCCCTCTACACGCCAACTACCATCATCAACAGTAATTCTACCAACGCCATTGATGATCGCTTCGCTCACGCGATAAGTGCGTCCTACCAATTCCGCCCCGCGCAAATTAAGAAAAGGTTCATCGCTACCCAGCGGATGTTTACCCAAATACACACGACCAATCACCACACTGACAATTGAAACCATCGCCAAAATCAGTATTTGATATTCAACGGTGAGACTAGGGAATAAGAGCATGAGAAAACCAATCGCCACCGCAGCGATAGCTGGCCATAAAAAAAAAGGACCCAAAAGTCCCAATCGCTAAAAATTCTAGCATTAACAACGCTGCAGCTAGTATCCACCAATGCCAGTAGCTCAGTTGAAAAATGCTGTCCATAATTTGTCCCTCATTACACATTTTTGAAGCAAACAAGATAAATCTTGGACTCCAAACAAACTATAATACCCCAATGATATTTAAAATGCCTGTGATACAGGCGTACTTAAACAATTATTATATATAATACATTTTTAATTGAATGCCACGTATTATGTCTTCTTTAATAAAACCCCCTAAATTATTCCTGCGCCGTGTAGGACGCGCAATTGCTGATTATGGCATGATTAACGCAGGAGATAATATTTTATTAGGTCTATCAGGTGGCAAGGATTCCTTATCTCTACTACATGCTTTAGGACATTTGCAACGCTACGCCCCCATACGTTTTAAGCTGGGTGCCATCACAATAGATCCACAAATCCCAGGTTTTGACCCTTCACCACTAAAAACTTATTTAGCCGAATTAAAAATTAGCTATTTTTATTCTAGTCAACCCATTATGGAAGAGGCACAAAAACATCTACAAGGCAAATCCTTTTGTGCCTATTGCGCCAGGATGAAACGGGGTATTATGTATCGCATTGCACGTGAGCAAGGTTACAATGTATTGGCTTTGGCGCAGCATCTTGATGATTTAGCGGAAAGTTTTTTAATGTCAGCTTTGTATAGTGGGCGCTTACAAACAATGAAAGCGCATTATACCAACGATGTTGGTGATGTACGAATAATACGCCCGCTCATCTATGTGCGTGAAAGACAAACGGCTGACTTTGCAAAGGAGGCACAATTACCGGTGATTTCAGACACTTGCCCGGCATGCTTTGCTGCGCCCACGCAACGTGAGCATGTCAAAACCTTACTTGCCAATGAAGAAAGTATGCACAAACACGTTTATCAAAATCTTCTACATGCGATGCGCCCTTTAATGGTCAAACAAAAATAATGGTGTTAGTGGTTAATGGTGAATCCATTAACCACCCAATAATTACAACCGCCCTCCTTGGTCCTTATTGAAAAACGTTTCGAGGTGTGTTAATTTAATCGCATTTTTTTCAATGGTAGACGCATTTTTTTGAATACCGCTAACAATTGCCTCACCAATGTCTCGGCTCATCATCTCACTATTACACATTTCAACAATTCTAAAAGCAGTATTTAATCGAAGCTCAATAGGAGTCTCAGTATCAGTCAATAAATCCTCAACAACATCCAACGCAAGAGCACCTATATGTTGCAGTCTATCTTGATTAATTATTTGTTTTTTATTTGACATTAAATATCCTATCCCGTTTGCAAAAAACTTCTCTTAAAACGTAATGGAGCAAGGTTTTACAACAACCCCCAACGGGCCCTAACATCATCGCGATGTAAAGCCAACCATTGCAGCGCAATAATGGCAGGGGCAAAATGGATTTTACCTGTTTCTAACATTTCCAAAGCGGTAGCGAACGATACCACATGGACTTGAATATCCTCATGCTCAGATGCCATGCCATGAATGCCAACAGCTTTGGTCGCATCCACCCGCCCACAAAATAGGGCCGTTGTTTCAGTGGTGCTGCCAGGGCTCACAAAAAAATCACAAATGTGAATAATATCAGAAACAGAACAACCTATTTCTTCTAGGGCTTCTCTGTGTACCACTTGGCTTGGGATTTCCCCTGGCTCCAAAATGCCGGCAACGATTTCCCATAGCCAAGCCCCATTAGCACCTTCTATCGCACCGGGGCGAAATTGTTCAATCATCACAACTTGTTCGCGAATAGGATCATAGGGCAAAACCGCAGCCGCGTGCCCCCGCTCTAGCACTTCGCGCAGCAACTCGCTGCTCCAGCCCCCTGCAAAGAGTGTGTGTTTGAGACGATAGCGAACCAATTTAAAAAAACCGTCATAGCAAGTGCTTTTTTCAATAATTTCAATCGTTTTCGTTTTTTGAGTGATGGCAGACATAACGGCAAAGTGTATTAAAATAGATTGAATAATAATTACAACTTCTCTATACTGTACATAGATTAAATGAATTAATTTCGCGGGCAGCTGCCAGTAACGCTAAACGAGCAATCACGCCATAAGCATAAAAACGATTGGGGCAAGTATCAGGGGCTAGATTTTGATCAGGAGTAATACAAGAATTGACAAAAGCCAGGGGCTCAAAATGCATCCCTGGGGCATTTAGGTTTTCGTTGATACCGCGCGATGTATGTACGCGATAAAAACCACCTACAACAAAATGGTCTATCATGTACACCACAGGTTCTGCTACGGCATTGTCTGTTCCCCAAGTTTCAAAAGTGTACACCCCCTCCTGCAGAATGACTCGGCTGATTTTCTGACCTTCTTTGGTGGATGACATGCGTGAACGTTGTTTGCGGTTGAGGGCAAGTATGTCGTCGGCGCTGTGTATTGTCATAACCCCCATACCATAACTGCCAGCATCCGCTTTAACAATTACAAAGGGTTGGTGAGGCACGTTATATTCGGTATATTTACGCTGTATAGCACTGAGCAATACCCCAACATTATCAGCTAAACACTCATAA
>CAYFOB010000272.1:0-351 GCA_964344525.1 uncultured Thiomargarita sp. | reverse complement strand
CTGTCTCCTTCCCCGGATTTTGTCTTTTTTCATAAAGTTAATTTCCCCACAATTTCTAAATAGGGGATCAATTAACCAAGGGTCTATATCTATTTGCTCAGAAAATTCTTGGACAACTTGGCTATAATAAGTAAAATGTTTAGATTTCAAGCGAGTGGCCCAGCCGACATGTAATGGTGGTATAATATCTTGCTCGATATCCTGAAGAATGGATGGACTACCCAAAGAGAGATCATTATTGAGTAACACAATACAGGGCACAAAACCTTTGACGCTTACGCACCCCCCCTCTCGAACCAAGGGTTCAAGTAGTATCTTTTGTTTTGAAGGGAGTGTTAACGCAAGAGGGGC
>CAYFOB010000271.1:1582-6114 GCA_964344525.1 uncultured Thiomargarita sp. | reverse complement strand
TCTTTCTCGTTTTCTGAAAAAGACTTTTCATTTTTTCCAAAACAGCCTCTTAATCCCTGTCGTTATTTCCCCGTCTGCACAAACAAAGGATGTACAATAACTCCCCGCTGCGATTCAATGTAATCCGCCTCAAACAATTGGCGATTTTTTTCATCAACACTATCAACAAATAAGACTAACCAAATTTCAGTCACCGATAATTCTTGAGCATATTTTGCGGCTTGATCTAACGCTTTTCGATAGCTTGGTTGATTTGCAAAACTCTTTAATTCTAATCCAAACAACTGCCCAGCATAGCGTATTAACAAATCAATTTGCCCATTGCCCGTCGGAAATTCGGGATAAATTTGTGCCTCATAATTGCGAAAAAAACTGACGAGATAGAGATAAAAATGAAAATGAAAGATGGCTTCGTAAACACGTAAATCATTTTTACGCCTTGGGGCATCTTTCAACACCATTTCTCGATTGGCTTGCAAATAGTGCTCATATCTCATCAATAATTGACGGACATTTATGCTGTGTTCAGTAATTGTATTTGACAAATCCTCAAATGGATCATATAAACCATCCATTTTCTGATACATCTCTTTAGCAAAATAACTAAATAATTGCTTTTGCACATACGGACAAGAAAATTTGACATAAGTTTCACTCTCATCAATATCCACGACTCCATTCATATAGAGAAAATTGATAATGGGATCAAGGTAGTGAAAATTGACTTTATTTTGGGTTTGAAACAATTCCAAAACAAATGGTTTGTAAGCGGCTTGTTTCACCTTACTGATGATATTCAAAATATTGCTATTGGGCAACAAATTAAGTGCCTTAGTATAAATTCTTTCAAAATCTCTGTGTAAAATGGGTTGATCAAGGCTTTGATTATACGTTTCTGTCAACAATTCCCCAAACCAACAAGTTAACCCAGGCTGTCCTTGAAATTCATACCATAAGCGTTCCACCACTTCAGGTTCAATTGATTGTCCACTTTCGCGCTTATACCAATTGAAAAGGTAAACGACTTCATCAAAAGTCAAATTAGGAATATGTACACTACGCTGAGTATTGAAGGGGGATCCTTTGACATTTTCTATGCCCAAAACGGCGCGCACTCCAATTAAAGCAATACCATGCAACAAATAATCCTTTTCAGCGGTGGATTTATTGGCCTGGCTAATGCGAGTCATATAAATATGACGAAAAATATTGACTAGCCGATTAATAACGGCTTGATCAAGGGCATCAAACTCATCCAAAATCAAGATCAATGGTTTAGCGAGGATTTTCCGCTTAAACAAACGATGAAAATCCTCTATCCTGTCTATGGCAATATTTTCTAAATTCAACTTTTCTATCAATTCCTGGGCAAAGAGCTGAGCCACACGATTGAGATCAGTCACCCCATAAAGAAATTGCAAACTGAGGTAAACAGTATCAAACCGGCAGTCCTGTTGAAGGCTTAAAGCAACTTCTTGCATGATCCAACTTTTGCCCGTTTGGCGAGGCGCCCAGACGGTGATGTAATGTCCTCCTTCCTCTACCTCTTCTCCCTTCAAGTGCCTGAGGGCATCGGAAACTAATTTTTCCCTTGGGACATAGTAATGCAATTTTTTATTTGGGGAACCATAAGATGAGAAGCTTCGCATCAGATTTCTCCAGTAATAAGTAGTCTCTAACAATGGCAAAGCGGCCGCGAAGCCGCTTGGATTTAATACAAACTCGCATTACGCTGTTCAAAATTCGCGATTCTCTCACGTATGGCACTCGTTTTTTTGGGATCAAGGGGCATATGTATTTCGTCTTCTATATAACCATCAAGTTCATTGGCAAGTCGTTGAGCGTTATTCAACATTAATTCAAATGCCACTCGTCCTCCAAAAGGTCCCGGTAAGCGCATAAATAAGGCTAAACCGGGTGTGCTAAAGTGAGACATCTCATGAGGATTTAATGTGCCAGGTTCAATCATATTTGCTATACTAAACACAGAGTCTTCAGCTTTTAACTCACCAACGCCATAGTGATGAAAAATATTCATGTGTCCATATCTAAGTCCCATCGTTTCTAATGTTGCTAAAACATTTGTGCCCGCAAAGCCTGATTGACGCTGTGTGACCACATAGAGCACAATCAAAAGTTCACTTTTTTTCTTTGGTAAATTTTCAGTTTTTGAAAACGCATCATGGGATTCTCCAACTGAACTTGTTAAAATGGGTTCATTGTTTTGGGGGTGATTGATCTGTGGCAAATCAACCACATCATCACCAAAGTAAGGCTCTGGGTATATACCGTTTTTTAAGGCTTTAAGCCTGTTAACCCTAGCTTGTCGAATGCGCTTCCGTCTCCAAATCAATATGATGCCGACAAGGATGATACCTAAAATCACAAGCAAGCTAGTCATAAATTTATACCTTTACCATGTCTACTGCCATATCAATATCAACTGCGACTAAGCGGGATACACCCGCTTCTTGCATGGTGACGCCCATCAATTGGTCTGCTATTTCCATCGTGATTTTGTTATGACTGATAAAAATGAATTGTACACGTTCTGACATGGCTTTGACCAATGTGCAAAAGCGTCCAACATTGCTATCGTCTAATGGTGCATCAACTTCATCAAGCATGCAAAATGGTGCTGGATTAAGTTCAAAAATCGCAAACACCAGGGCTATTGCAGTCAAAGCCTTTTCTCCGCCAGATAGTAAGTGTATATGTGTATTACGTTTACCCGGTGGACGTGCCATAATGGTAACGCCCGCTTTGAGTATATCATCACCCACCAACTGCAAACTCGCTTCACCACCGCCAAATAAACGTGGAAACATGTTTTGTAAAAAATCATTGACTTTGTCAATGGTTTGCTTAAAGCGTGTCCGTGTTTCACGATCTATGGTTTTGATCGCATTTTCTAAGGAATTTAAAGCTTTATTTAAGTCTTCAGCCTGATCATCAAGATATTGTTTTCGCTCCGATTGTTCTTCATATTCCTCTAAAGCCGCAAGATTGACAGAGCCAATGCGTTCTAATTTTCGTTCTACCGTCTTAATTTGCTCTTCCCAACTGGCTTCTTCAGCCTCTTCTGGTAAATCACCAAGCAAGGCAATGGGACTCAATTCTGTTTCTGCTAATTGCTCATCCAACGTTTGACGACGGACTTCATTGGCTTGACATGGCATACGGGCTTTTTCGATGGTGGTGCGTAATTCATTGCAGCGCGAATCAAGACGTTGGCGTTCTCCTTCATAATCATTCAAGGCGGCTTCTAAATGGGCTACCGTTTGTTTAGCTTGAATCAGCGCCTCCTCTATTTCGCTACGTTTTTGTTGATGAGTTTCTAATTCGCGTTGCAAATCATCTAAGGGAGCAATTTGTTTTTCTAGGTTGCGCTGTAATTCTTGACTTTGCCCGGCGAATTGTTCCAATTGCGTTTTTAAACGTTCTATGCCTTGCTGTAAGCGAGATTGATCGGTGCGTAGCGATTCCAACCGTACTTCAATTTGATGTCGCTCATCTTTAGCCGATTGCCAAGCTTCATTGGCTTGCACGACGGTTTCTTGATATAAATCACGTTGACGAGTTAGCGCTTCCCGTTCATCAGCTAAACGCCCCATTTCTTCTAAATCTGCATGTAACTGATCACTGGTTGTTTGCAACACCTCTTTATCTTTATTAATTTGTTCTGTCAATTCGACACGTTCTGACATAATCCGTTGCAACTGCATTTTAATATGTTCAAGCTGTGCCTGTTTACCGCTATGTTGCGATTCTAACTGAGACAATTGTTCACGGATTTGATTAACTTGCTGTTGCGCTTGCTCACGATGGTTTTCATTTTCATACAAAGTGATACGTTGTTGTTCTAAGTCTTTGGAGAGGGTTTGTACCGTTTCATCCAAAACGCTTAATTGGGCTATAATCTCATTGATTTCTTGCTCACGCGCCAAAATACCTACGCCTTTATCTGTGCTCTGTTGACTGTGCAACCAATTAGCGCCTAGCCAAATGCCTTGTGGCGTAATTACTGACTCATGCACGGCTAACTTGTCGCGCATATTGTAAGCCCCATCAAGTGTGTCAGCAACCAATACACCCGCTAATAGCGTTGTTAATGGCCATGGGGCTTGCACTTTGTCCGATAATAAGTTTTCTCCTTTTTTCTGGCTAACAGGAATTTGGGTTTCAAATAGCGCCAACTCTCCTTGTGGAGGATTTTCTAAGGCGGCTTGCAATGTGGCCAGATCTTCGACGCACAAGGCTTGCAACCTTTCCCCTAAGATAATTTCCACTGCCCGTTCCCAACCGCTCTCCACCTGCAAAGATTGGGCAAGACGCGGTGCATCATCTAAACCTTGTGCCTCTAACCAGGCACTTTTGTCAGCATCATTTTTGCCCAAGGCAGCCTCTTGTAAGGTTTCCAATGAGGCCAAGCGTCCACTCAATTTGTGTTCATCAGATTGACGCGCCTGTAATTGTGTTGATTGTTCTTGGGTGATTTCGCGCAGTTTAAGCACCGCATCTTGATGCGTTTT
>CAYFOB010000271.1:0-1572 GCA_964344525.1 uncultured Thiomargarita sp. | reverse complement strand
CTGCCGTTTCTAAGCGTGTTTTAACGGTTGCTATTTCTGCCACCAGCGTGCTAAGTACTTGCTCCAAGGCTTTTACATTGATATCCTTTCCCTCCTCTTCGAGCCGAAATAGGCGCTGTTTATTTTGCTCTAAGCGTTGCTCAAGGTTTTGCATCTGCGCACGCTTAACTTGCGCACGCTGTGTCGGTTCCGCCGCCCGTTGATTGAATTTATCCCATGTATATTGCCACTCTTGCAACTGTTCTTCAGCCTCGCGCAAAGATTGTACTGCCAACTTTTCGGCTTCTTGCCCCACACCTAACTCACCCTCGGTTTCTTGTATTTCGCTAGCCAAACTGATGAGCTGTTGCTCATCAGATTTCAGGGTGCGTTGCGCTTCATCCTCAGTTATTTGGAGCTGTTCTAAATCCCCTTGCAGCTGATCACGCCGCTCATTGGCATGTTGAATGGTTTGCTCTAAGCGACTGATTTCACTTTCGATTTCATAAAAATTGGCTTGTACATCGTTTAAAGTATTTTGCGCGATTGTTTGCGCTTCACGTTGTTGCTTATGGGTTGTGTCAAAATTTTGCAACGCCTCTAAATCTTTTTCTAAAACAACCGCTTGCTCATCAATAGATTGTTGTTGTTCCTGTATGGTGGTATCAAGCGTATGCCAACGTATGGCTAATAATTGCGCTTTGAGCAACTCTTCTGAGCTCTTCAGTTGTTGATATTTTTCGGCTTGTTTTGCCTGCTTTTTGAGCTTAGTCATTTGCTTATCTAATTCATGACGCACATCATCAAGTCGCGCAACATTTTCACGGGTTTTATCCATACGCTGCTCAGTTTCCTTGCGCCGCTCTTTATATTTAGAAATACCCGCCGCCTCCTCAAAAAACACGCGCAATTCATCAGGCTTTGCCTCAATCACACGCGAAATCATGCCCTGTTCAATAATGGCATAACTACGGGGACCCAAACCAGTGCCCAAAAATAAATCAGTAATGTCCTTGCGGCGACAACGGACATTATTCAAAAAATAAACCGACTGCCCATTACGAGACAAACGCCGCTTAACCGCAATTTCAGAATGCTCAGGATATTGGGGGACATTAACATCCTCAAAAATTAACTCTATTGAGGCTTGATCAACAGCCTTGCGAGTACGAGAACCGTTAAAAATCACATCACTCATTGCCGCCCCGCGCAACTGTTTAGCGGAACTTTCCCCCATCACCCAACGAACAGCATCAATGACATTAGATTTACCACACCCATTGGGACCAACAATTCCGACTTTATCGCTCGGAAAAGAAAATGTCGTGGGATCAACAAAAGATTTAAAACCGGTGAGTTTGATTTTATTGAGACGCATTAGGTTAATAAATTGGTCAAAAATATGAAATTATAACAGGATTACGTCTTATACCAATTCTAAATAGCACTAACTACAAGGATTACTTTTAAACCACTAGATTTTAGGTTTTGACTTATCCTTTTTTAAAAGTAATCCTTGTAGTTATTCGGGCAATTATTTAACTGGTGTTACGCATCCTCGTTCACAAGTCGCAAAGCGTTGCTTTGCACTCC
>CAYFOB010000270.1:0-6127 GCA_964344525.1 uncultured Thiomargarita sp. | reverse complement strand
TTGATGTGATGGAATATTGGGAAATGCGCGAACGCGCTGAGATGGAGAAGCGGAAGACCGCTTTTAAAAAGGGGGAAAAAAACAAAGCTCAAGAAACTGCCCGAAAAATGTTAGCGAAAGGCTACGATTTAGCTGAAATCGCTGAACTCACAGGGCTTTCCACTGAAGATTTAGCCATTTTAGAATAAAGTTCACCGTTAACCCCTTTAATTACAAGGATTGCATTAAAACCGTGATAAGTCAAAACCTTTTAGCTTAACTGCTACGGATAAACATTGCCTTTTCTTGCTAAAAATATTTTGGCAGCTACGCTTCGGGACATGCATTCCCAAGCGGAAGTTCACATCGTTAGACACAAGTCCATAAAAAAGGTTTTGTTAAGCGTGCCTACAAATACCATTTTTTCAAAAAATGGTATTTGTGGCGTTTGAGAACATCCGTACGTAACATCACTTATTTAACTGATGTTACGCACTATAGCGTTTCCCGATTGCGTAAAAGACAAAAAAGGGGTAAAATTTAAAAATTTTACTCAACCATTAATGGGATTAAAAATATGCCAAAGCCTTATTCGATAGATTTGCGTGAAAAAATAGTTGCTGCTTATAAGAATAAAGAGGGTTCAATGCGGCGTTTAGCCAAACGTTTCAAGGTGTCATTCAGTTTTATTTATTCCCTCCTTCGGCAAGAAAAACAAACCGGTGATATTGCTCCCAAACCTCATGGTGGTGGCTATCCTCCATCAGTTTGACACTAACAGATTCAAGTTGATAACCATTGGCGCTGACTGAAAAGGTTGAAGCTTTAACAAAACCAAGTGCGCCTGGATTGTAAAACCCAGCACTTGTATCCCTAACGCCACCCACAACAGCCCCACTCATCAACGCAGAACGAGAACCAAATTGATTAGTCCAATAGTGAAACTCCTGACTAAAGGCGTTATTTGAAAGCACCAATAATATAACAAATAGTCTCATAATATTTTTCTATAACTATAAACCAGGTCTGGTTTTGATTTTATGCGTCACTTGGAATCTCGCCCAAAAATACCCATATAAGATGCCTCAGCATTGTCTAAAAGAGAGTAATGAATGAACTCAGATACCCTGATTTCAGTACAAAACTTATCACGTTACTATGGCCATTTTTGCGCCGTTGATAATATCAGTTTTGAGCTAAAACGTGGACAAATTCTTGGGTTTCTTGGTCCTAATGGAGCTGGAAAAACCAGTACTATGCAAGTGATAGCCGGTACGTTAGCCCCAACATTGGGGCAAATTTCTATCGCTGGCTATGATTTAATAGATGATCCACTAAAAGCTAAAGCGGCTATTGGCTATTTGCCCGAACAGCCCCCCTTATATCATGAAATGGAAGTCGATGAGTATTTACGATTTTGTGCCAAATTGCATCATATTCCGCGTCGCAATGTCGCTAAGGCGGTGAGTGATGCCATTGAGCAATGTAACCTAAATGCAGTTCATCGACGTTTGATTGGTAATTTATCTAAAGGATATCAACAGCGTGTTGGAATTGCGCAAGCGATCATTCACACACCAACTGTGGTGATTTTAGATGAGCCAACAATTGGTTTGGATCCTAATCAAATCCGCGAAATACGGAACTTAATACGCAGCTTAGGTGAAGAACGTAGTGTTATTTTATCGACACACATTTTGCCAGAAGTCCAAGCGGTGTGTAATCATGTTCAAATCATTAATCATGGACAATTAGTATTGAATGACACGATCAGCGGTTTGTTGGCACAAATGCAAACCACTTATTTACAAATCGCCTTGCGTCATCCCCCTGATGTTGAAGAATTCAAACAAATTCCGGGCGTTACCAACGTTGAAGCATTGGGAAATAATTGCTTTCGCATTTTACATGCCCCTGATAGTAATCCTGCTGAAGCGTTAGTTGAAAAAGCGGTGGCAGGAAGTTGGGGATTGTGTGCGCTCGTCCCTGAACAACGCACCTTAGAACAAGTCTTTGTAGAATTAACGGATAATTGATATGTGGACAATTGCTGCACGAGAGTTACGGAGTTTATTTTTTTCACCACTGGCTTGGAGTATTTTGGGCGCAGTGCAAGTGATTTTTGGATGGTTTTTTGCTGTACTGGTGTATTGGTTTATACAGCCCAATGTACAAGCCAGTTTAGCCAATGATCCCAATGCACCAGGCTTAACTGTCATGGTGGTTGGCTCCTTATTTGATTGGATTGGCATTGTATTGTTGCTAGTTACACCGCTATTGACGATGCGTTTGATCAGCGAAGAGCGACGCAACAAAACCTTACAACTACTGCTGTCTGCACCAGTTTCAATGACGAGTATTGTTCTGGGCAAATTTTTGGGACTGATGAGTTTTTTTATGATCATGTTAGCCATGCTCATGCTTATGCCCCTATCACTCCTCTTTGGAGGCACTTTAGATTTTGGTCAACTTGCCTCGGGGCTATTGGGGATTATTCTATTGCTAGGTGCATTAACAGCATTAGGACTATACATCTCCACACTGACAGCGCAACCCACCGTTGCTGCTTTTAGCACCTTTGGCGCATTTTTGCTGTTGTGGATGCTTGATTGGGCGAAAAATATTGCTGAAGAAACGACCATTTTAAGCTATTTATCCATCACCAACCATTATCAACCCTTAATAAAAGGACTATTTAGTACAACAGATGTTGTTTATTATGTGCTATTTATTGCGCTATTTTTAATTTTGAGCATCCGTCGGTTAGATGCGGATCGTATTTAATTTTGCGTGGGAACGAAAAACTATTTTAACTGTTTAAAAAAAAATGCAAGTTACCAAACGTACTCATTTACAAGCCAATTTACAAAATACCATTTTTATGGTGTTATTAGTCTTAGTGATGGGCTTAATTGCTTGGTTAAGCACTCGTTATGAAATGAAAGCTGATTGGACGGTGAATAATCGGCATAGTTTGTCAGAAGCCAGCGTCAAATTGTTGGCGGAATTATCTGATCCTATAACCATCACCATTTATGCCAGTAACGATAGCAATTTGCGCCAACCTCTTCAGGAATTGGTGGCACGTTATCAACGGCACAAATCAGACATGAGTTTGCGCTTTGTTGATCCATTCACCGTGCCTGGGGAAGTGCGTGAGCGTGGTATTCAGTTCGATGGGGAAATGGTGATTAATTATCAACAACGGACTGAGCATGTACGACAAACATCACCTTCTGAGCAGGAGATCACTTCTGCCTTGCAACGAGTGGCACGTTCAGAAAATCGCCTGGTTGCCTTTTTGGAAGGACATGGAGAGCGTAGTATAACAGGTTTTGCTAACCATGATTTGAGCCAATGGACTCAAACTTTGAGAAATAGCGGATTTGATGTGCAAAACTTGAATTTTGGTGAATCTCCAGAAATACCTGAAGGGACCCAAGTTTTGGTGATAGCCAGTCCACGCAAAAATTTGTTGCCAGGTGAAGTTACTTTAATCACAGACTATATCGACAAAGGTGGTAATTTGTTCTGGTTTATTGATCCGAGTGCGCCTTTGGAAAGTTTAGAGCCACTGGCAGAAAAATTGGGGTTAATTGTGCAACCTGGGCTCCTTGTTGATCCAATGAGTCAACTGTTGGGCGTTAATGATCCTGCCATTGTCTCTATTACAAGCAGTGGCTATGGTCATCATCCGATCACTTCTGGTTTGGGAGACTATTTAAGTTTATTTCCTCATGCCAACGGACTGCGAATTGAGCCAAAAGATTATTGGCAAGAAACGCCTTTGCTCACAACAAATCCAAAAGTTTGGTCAGAAACTGGTGAAGCTGAAGGGGCTGTTGAATATAACGAAGAAACTGACATTGGTGGACCATTGGATCTTGCTTTTGCCCTTGTTAGAGAACAAGCCGCTAGTGATTCTGAAGAGAATGTGCCTGAGCAACGAATTATTCTTATAGGCGAAGGCGATTTTGTTTCCAATGGATGTGTAGGGTATGGGGGCAATCTTGACTTAGGCATAAAAATGATGAATTGGTTATCAGAAGATGACAGCTTTATTCAAATTCCAGCCAAAGCGGCTGTCGACTTAAACTTAGAACTTTCAGCAAGTGCGGTTCTTAGCATAGGCGCTTTCTTTTTATTCGTTTTACCACTAGGCTTAATCAGCACTGGCATACTCGTTTGGTTACGTCGGAGGAAAGGCTAATGCGTCAACGTTGGTTGCTTAATCTTGCCCTGTTGGTTATTGCAGCTGTTTTAGCAGGATTTGTATTTTATACCCTAGAACAAGACGAACAATTACTGCCACTGACTGATCTCAAAGCGGAAAAAGTTCAAAGCATTCGCATAGAACGGGCGAATAAAGAGCCCATTTTTATGATGAAAGATGCTCAGGGATTTTGGCAAATGGCAACCCCATTTAATTTGCTGGGGAATCAGTTTCAAATTGAACGCTTGTTGCAAATTTTGTCAGAGCGTGACTACAAAAAAATAGAAGCTGAAAATCTCAATTTAACCGAACTCCAATTGGATCCACCGCTTGCAAGCATCAGATTCAACCAAGTGACGGTAGAATTTGGGGACAGTTCGCCCATTGATTATGGGCAACGTTACGTTCAGCTTAACAAAAAGGTGTACTTAATCAAGGACAATTTGTTTTATACACTAAATGATGATGCTTTAATATTTGCCAGCACATCCCCTTTAGGAAATGCGCCTAAAATAACAACGCTCAAAATGCCAAATTATCATCTCGTCTTAAAAGAAGGAAAGTGGACATTAACGTCTACTTTCTCATCTGACGACATCGAAACGGGCGCCGATGCGTTAAGCACTTTAATTGACAATTGGCAACATGCATTAGCTTTTAGTGTAGAACCTTATAAGGAAAGCCCAGGGCAAGGAGAAATTGAGATTACGCTGTTGGGACAAGACGAACCATTGCGCTTTGTCATTGTCTCAACAACACCGGATTTTGTGCTGGCACGCCCTGATAAAGCGGTGCAATATCAATTTCCGATTAACCAAGTTGATAAGTTGTTGCATTTGCCGACAAAAGGTGAGGAAAGTCAGGAAGAATAAACCCCACATTTTCGCAAAGCGGGGCGAAGCACTCCAACGTGTAAGAATTGGAGTGCAAAGCGCAAGCTTTGCGACTTTTGCATCAGATATTTTTTACAAAAATAAACTCAAAATACCTGTATATCCATATAAACGTTGATAATATATTTCTCCATTCGCAAAAAAGCCGACCAATGGAAAATCTCCTAAAACTTTTTGGATAGTTTTCATTTCTTGGGACTTTTTACCAAATAAATGTGCTCCACGCCCCACACAAGAATGGTATACACCTCCTTTAGGTTGTCTTCCTTTTAAGCGGCGTTTAAGGTTATTGAGCATTTTGAAAAAATCTTCTTTGGCAGCCTGAGCATCACGGCGAGTAAACATAATAGGCATACCTGGATCAATCTTATCTCCTATCGCCAATAATTTGTGATCAGGATCAATACCAATGATATTTCTCACCACATAATCGCCAGTATCTGAACCACGAATTGGTAAACCAACAAAAATATAACCTGCAATTTTATTAAGATCTTGTGCTAACTCTTTTCCAATATCTTCTTTTAATACTTCAAGGGCTGGGCGCCCATCAATACGGATAACAATATTATTACTAGATTCTGTGATTTGATGACGGGGGCCTAATGGCGAGCATCCCTGAGTTAAGCGAGTCATAACTTCCATATTACTGGAAAATAATACCCCTGATAATCCCCCCTCAACAACGGTATCGGCAATTTGTAAATGTTGATGGCGCGAGCTTGTCAATCCACCAACCAAAAATCCGTCGCCTAAACGTTCACTTATTTGAAATATAAGATTCGCCATAGCATTATTGCGCGGATCTCCGTGAACAATGCCGAACATGGCTCGCTTATTGCTGGCCCAAGATTGATGGGTACGGGAAAATTCCTCAAAATTGTCGTTGATTTTTGTAAAAACGGAAAACGAATCATCTGGAAAATGCCCTAACATCACTGCTATTGCGGGCGTATTAAAATATTCTTTGGCGAGACTACAAATACCTATACTCGATGTTCAAGTTAGTTAATTAGAATATTATGATATTTTAATAAAAATA
>CAYFOB010000269.1:0-6128 GCA_964344525.1 uncultured Thiomargarita sp. | reverse complement strand
ACCTGAGAAGGTATGCCTTCTCCAAGACTCTTGCTGCGGTCTGATTTATCTATCACTTCTTCATCACCATTATTATTGTCCTTATTATAATCTAAACTAGCCCCCCCAGTTAGAATACTCAAAGCATAGAGCCTTGCATCTCCTTTGGAAGTCACGCAGTCAGTCTCCTCACTAACGCCTGGGGGTATAAAAGTCGTAAAGAAAGCAATACCATTTAACACAAAGGGGCTTGCTAAGCTTTTTTCGCCCGAACCTTCAAGATCAAGATACCAGCCGAATTTCTTCTGGAGATCCTGAAGGGCCAATTCTTTTTCTGAGTCTGTTCCCTCATGTAGCAGATTGGCAGTAATATCAGATAAATACTTATTATCCAATTTGTGACTCAGCGTAAAAAATTTGTATTGCTGTGGATCATCAGGATCCTCAGGATCATCCAATTGCGCGTTGCCATCTGTGTTATCATTCTCATCAATATCCGTCAAGCCATAAATCGCACGATCACGGAGTGCATAGAGACGATCCTGAATATCAGTTCCCAACGGATTGGGTCTATGCCCACTACCAATCAATACCAAATCGTAGTCTGAATATTCAACAGACGTATAGTCAGTATCCGTCACTTTGGCCACTTCGGGGGGATAGAAGAAACGTCGTTTATTTGAGTTAGCATCACTACTACCCAACGAAGCCAAACATCCGATAATACCTTTACCAGCGCCGTCACTGCCCAGATTAGGGTCTAAATCAATGCGCCAGACTTGCCCGCCAGTGTCACCCACATAAATCCGGTCAGTCATACCATCTCCGGAACTGTCCATCAAGCCGAGTTCAGAGGGAATACTGTAGTCCATGCTGCAATCATTTGTTGCAACGAATTCTATATCTGCCCCCGAGTTTGCTTTACTGACCCACCATAAACGTGAGCCGTCAGCCGGATCAACCATGTAGATTGCGTTAGAATAAGCATCGACAGTCGTATAGCTTGTCGGATCATCCTGGGTACCAGATTCATAACCGCCGCCAAAGAGTAACACCGTTTTACTTTCTCCCGCATAGCGCACCTTGGTGGGCTTTGGCGTTGACCAAGTTTCCCCCAATTTTTCAAAGCCAGCCGTTGTGCCGCCCTTGATGGTCCACAGTAATTTGGGTTTGTAGGTGCTTGAATAGCTCCCATCATCTTGATCAGGGGTTACATCCAATGCGTAGAGATTTCTCCCCCCCCGTCGCATGCCCACAAACAATCTGAGAGATTCTGAGCCCCCATAAATGATACCATTTTTGTTTGTGTCCTTAATAAGGAAAGCAGGGGTCCCATCAATGCCATACAGGGTACGATTGTTAATACTTGGATCATCCTTCAAAGTTTTTTGAATGGATAGCCTGTCTTTTGCTATAAACATCCAATCCTCAACACCCGTGCCTGTATCTAACATCCGAATGCCACCTTCATTGCTGGTTACAAAGAGTTTAGTGATCAATTTTTTACTATCACTATCTTTGCCAGTCGTAATGGCACCAGGGCTGCCATGTAAGGCATCAGTTAACACCCAATCACGAGTACCCTTATCAGTATCCCCCTCTTTATAACCGCGCACCCAATTAATCAAGGTATCCCGTTCCGCCATGGTAGTCACATCAAAAAATGCAGGAGGAAGAGTGTCCTCAGTTTGATCAGTTGTCAGCTCAATGAGCGCATTGTCATCCAAATTTGTATAAATTTTCCGATCCGCAGGGGTTGGTAAATCGTTGGTCCAATAAATAGATCCACTACCACCTGCCATGATAGTTGGACCATCAGGCTCTGTCGTGCTGGGATTCCAAATATCGAAAGCCTCATCAGAAATATTATTCTCTTCACCCATAGCCGGCTTGGACGGATTATCACCATCCATAATTTCCCCAAGTGTGCAGCCCCCTGTTCCGTCACAAATGCTGTATTTTTTAATATTGCCTGGCCAAAATGTATTATGCACAGGTTGGAACATGGCAAAATAAACATCATTATTATTCTGAAATTGGTTAAAAGCACCTATTGAGACTGATGGGGCCGCAAACGAGCTATAATCGGTTATTACCACCGCCATGATTTGTCGGAATGCTTCAAGCAATTCATCCGCAGAATTCGCCTCATAAAAATTGCCACCACCTGCCTCTGCCCAATCTCGCATATAGTCTGCACTGCTCAGATTGAAACCAATGGTATGGGTCACGACATTCTGTGTTCCCGCCAACTCCTGATCCAGATCAATATCGTGCAAATATTTGACCATATCCACCCCACACTTTTCCTTGTTTGAATAACCGCTGAGACAATTTCCACCTGGCAATTGGATACCTGGCAATGCTTTTACCAAAT
The DNA here is from genome assembly GCA_964344525.1 of uncultured Thiomargarita sp. GTDB lineage: Bacteria > Pseudomonadota > Gammaproteobacteria > Beggiatoales > Beggiatoaceae > CAYFOB01. The sequence continues at coordinate 3,772 of CAYFOB010000269.1, read as the reverse complement.
CCACTGAACCGTTGGAGGTGGCAGCGCCATCAGTCAGAAAGACAATAAAATTGGGCTGACACTGCGAATTTTGCGGTTTAATATACTTGGCGTCACCGACAATTTTTTCTGTCGCACAAGCATCACTTGTGACATCCGCACAACCAGGGGGCTCAACAGTGCCAGGCGTTTGATCCCATTCCCAACTACCTACATGACTGAGGCGATTTTTCTTCATTGCTGAAATGTTATTGTTGTTATCACTGCTATTACGTTGCTTGCGATCCGCACCATGGACGACTGCGCCCCCCATATAATATTGTCCAGCCTCATAAATAGCATCAACTAACGGGGTATAGCTGTTGGTTGTTATCCCTTTTACCAATTCCTTCATGCGATCACGCACTTTTATCTCCTCTATGGCTCCTTCTACTTGGATACGCAAAATAGGGGCCTGTGAGGAATTGTGGTTATACGATGCTGCACGGCGCAACCCACTACCTCCAACAAAAAGCGCTAAATCATTAAAAGCTTGCCAATCAGCCTGATCAACTATTTCTTGGATAATTGATTTCAAATCCGGTGTGGTATATTTTTGCCCTTGAACCCAAGCAGTTAAAGGCACACTGGAATCGGGTGTCCACGTCACGCTTGTCGCGGTCTTTGAACGATCAGACAGATTATTCGCTACTGACTTAAATACTTCAGCGCTTGGCGTCAATTCCCCATTGATTTCTAAGGACAATGGAGCACCAGTAACGTCTTGTTCAGCGCTATCTGAATATCGAGCGGTAAAAACCAGCTCAGCTTTTAAAATATTCTCGCCTTGCTTAATAGGTAAGCCACGAAAACGAAGTCCAATTATTTGAACATGTTCGCTATCTGCACTGCCTGTCGTGGTCATTTCCAAAGTCGTATCCGTCCTAGAGGGATTGGCATTGCTGGATGAACCATTCTTTATAAGGTATTCTTCTGCATCATCATCACTTTCACTGATTTGTGTTGAAAAAATAGGTTTCTGACAAGCACCATCTGGCACACTCTCCAAATCATACTCAACAAACAGCGTGGGTGCTTTATCGGCTGAAACATCGTAGGATTTGATCTTACGCAAAGAATTTGTGCCATTTTCTGAAATAATAAATGACATGGCATTTGAACCACACCAACCGCTTCGGTTGACTATTTCCTGTACAACATCTCTCAAATCTTTTGAATCAGGAATGGAATGAACCTCATTGGATTGCCACGCGCCTATATCAGCATTACTCCAATCAACAAAAGCTGAAGTTTTGCTTCTGCTGGAAATATCATCCTGTGTATCAGTAAACGTTGGTGAATTATCATGGGCTTCGCCATGAATTCTAAAATTGGCGGTGCCTTTTTCATCAGGGCCACTGGTCAAATCAAGTCGAGCCATGGTAACCTTAGCACCTTGCGGAATTTGGACACCTGTAAAGCGCAAACCGACCAATTTTTCTCCACCGGCTTGGGGAGTCAACCAATCAATGGATAAGGCTGCACTTCTGGAATTTGATTCAGAATAATCATAAACATTACGCGCCCCGTCTCTATTCCCGTTGTCGACAGAGGTAGGCTCAAAAAATATAGCCAAGGCATTGTCATTTTGATCCCAATCGCTACGATTAACAACATCCTGAACCACAGCCGCAAAATTTTCACTAAAAAATGCTTGTTTACTTGCCACGTCAGGCACATTGCTCCAAAGAACTGAAGTGGGCACTCTGACTCGTTTAGAAAGATCGGAAGTCACGCTCCCCTCCCAAGATGAACCGCTAAAAGCGGTTGCTTTACTACTATTTTCAGCGTAAATCTTCACATTTAATGGATCATGTTCGTTATCTCCAGTCGTTGTGTTGCGATAAAACTCAATTGTTGCATGGGTAATCGTGGCCCCTTTGGGAATGTTTAAGTTGGTAAAACGGTATCCTGCTAAGACTTTTCCCCGGCAACTGGTCTTACTACTTGCACAATAGCCATCGCCAAGACGTGTATATTTGTTGGTGACTACCGTACCTGCGGTCATATCACGCGATCCTGCACCACCACCCCGAAACTCGTAAGCATCATTCTCAGTGGATGATATTTTTTGGGTAACTGTCGTTGCTTGGTCAAAATTACCAGCTGCAGAAAGACCACCCGAATCTTCATAGGTAATACGTAACAAAGGCCCACGATGGGGTGACGTTGTCGTGTTGCTTCCATACGCTTTCCTACGCCCCGTTGCATCAGGATAATCAGGATCTTTGGTCAATCTGAAGGCCATGGCGTTACCAGCCGCCCACCCTGATCTGTCAACGATTTTTTGAACAATGGCAGCAATATCTGGTGTTTTATAGGTTTGATATGTTGTCCAAGCGCCAAGCTCCTCCCATTTGACAGAAACATCCGTGGGATAATAGTTATTACTGATATAGCCGCTTGACGCCTGAAAACTGTTCAAATAAAGATCAAGTGTAGTAATGCTAACTTCACCAGAGTTTAAACGTTCCTGCGCACAATCCTCTGTTATGGTAATCCGCGACAATATGGTCTTACCAGCCGTCATATCTGTGCCAGCACTAAAAGTCGCTTCTAATATATCATTATTAAGACTTATTTTGCCACTATCCTTCTCCTCCTCAGCATCATCGGTTGAAGATGAAATAGGGGATTCACTTTGGGAACCAGAGGCAAGCTGCTCACCGGGCACATTTCTGAGAAGTCCATCAACATACGTGATAGGAAATCGTATGGGAACCACCGCGTCATCATCTCGCCAGCTTTTAGGTTGTTCCCCAGAAAAAGTCATAAAGCCTACATTGACATTTTTTACTTCATCCAAAAGCTGGAGCAAGGCATCTTGCATACGCTCTAACCGAGTCGTAGAACCACCATCCTTATTTCCCATACTACCTGAACGATCTAACACAAACAAAACATTGGGCATGGAGTCTTCATCAATCTCTATCACCTGTCCTAAGTAAAGTTCGGTATCATCAGCATATCCTGGCAGGGATAATCCTGCTATAAAGCCAAGCAATATGGCTGTTAGTAAAGTGCGAAAACGTTTCATAATGATACACTCCGTCAAAAATTATTCATTCTACAAGATGAGGGTTACCGCCTTGTCCACTAAAATAATCTAAGGAAACCCCGTTACGTAAGGTGCTATAAGCGGGTTTTTGATCATCTCCAGCACTTTGGCCTGTCGAGATGATTTCAAAAACAGCGATTTGGACTTTTTGACCAGAAGCATTCCTCATTCTTGGTCGTGGAAAGTTGCCTTTGTAGATTATTTGAATCGCTGAGGTTTCTGCTTCAATATCATGATCTCTGGCAATCCCTGTTACGGCATCAAATTGTTGAGCAACCGCGTTGGGTGTAAAACCGGTTGGATTTTCCAAAGTTTGAATATAAGCCTCAGTTTGTAAAAGTCCTATTTCAGCCGCTCTCAGCGCAAAGTTTCTTTCCTGGTTGTTAGATGCTAATTTGGTTTCCTGCATTGCTCCCTCCATGGTTGTGACACCCAGGATGGTTAAAATGACTAGGAAAACCAGTGCCACTATCAACACGACACCGTTTTGTTCGTTTTGTTTTGTGTGTTGTGGTAATTTTATGGTTTTCATGATTGATTCCTTCTGAGGTTACGCACCTTATTTCAAACAAAATGCTATCCTATCAGTTTGCCAAAACCGTGAATAACTACACGGATTACTTTTAAAAAAGGATAAGTCAAAACCTTCTCGCATTTCGTAACATCAGTTATCCTTTATTAAAAGTAATCCTTGTA
>CAYFOB010000268.1:0-6130 GCA_964344525.1 uncultured Thiomargarita sp. | reverse complement strand
ATTGCTAGTAGAAAGTGAAGATTAGGAGAAAAACATGCTGAAATTTCCTTATGATTATCAATCACACAGTTCAAACCACCAATAGGATGACGTGCAGCAATTCTCAAAGGATATCTCAATGAATATAGAAAAATTAGGTTTCAATCAATGGTTTCAAGATAGAACGGAATCGGCAAAATTGACAAATTGTCAAATAGCCAGAGTCGTTAGCGTCAATAAGGAGAGTTATCTCCTTAAAAAAGGAAATAATGACGTCTTTGCAGAAATCACAGGAAAATTGATGTTCACTGCGGATTCCCCATTGGATTATCCTGCAGTGGGTGACTGGGTTTATGCACAATTTTTTGATGATGATTCATTTGCGATCATTCATGATATTTTTCCAAGAAAATCCTTATTAAAAAGGAAAACGTCTGGCAAAAAGGTAGAATTTCAATTAATTGCAGCCAATATCGACACGGCGATGATTATTCAATCACTTGATTTTAATTATAACCTCAGACGATTAGAACGATATTTGGTTATGATCAATGAAAGTCATATTCAGCCAGTCGTGTTATTGAGTAAAAGTGATTTGTTGACACCTGACGAAATAGACAAAAAAATGGCTGAGATTCATCACTTAATGCCGCATATTCAGATAGTGGCTTTCAGTAGTCAAAATGAATCGGGGTTGGATCAAGTCAATGAGAGGTTGATTAGTGGGAAAACCTTTTGTTTGCTTGGCTCATCAGGGGTTGGGAAAACCACTTTATTAAATTATCTAATGGATGACGCACTGTTTAAAACGCAAACAATCAGAGAAAAAGACGGAAAGGGAAGACACACAACAACGTCTCGTCAATTAATTCATTTGAAAAACGGTGCAATGGTTATAGATACACCTGGCATGCGAGAACTTGGAAATATTGCAGTAGAATCAGGTATCGATGATACATTTAGCGAAATAGCAGAATTGTCAAATCAATGTCGCTACAATGATTGCACTCACACACATGAAAAAGGGTGTGCGATATTGCTGGCGTTAAAAGAGAGTATTATTTCAGAAGAACGTTATCAAAATTATGTCAAAATGCATAAAGAATCTGCTTACAATGAAATGTCATATTTTGAAAAAAGACAGAAAGATAAACAATTTGGTAAATTATGTAAATCTGTGATGAAGTCAACTACAAGGAATTTAAGAAGGGATAAATAAAAAATTATAGGCACATTACAAATTTTTATAAAAATTGCCCTCATGTAATTTAAAGTAGGAGTCCATCATGCACAAAGCGCTGCTTTGTACTCCAAAAAAACCTTGAATTTATTGGAGCAACGCTTTGTGCGAAAAAAAAGTGTATAATAATCACGTTTAAATCTACCCCCAGCATAAGTTCACTGATAACTGATAAAAGAAAATCTTATGAATATCACTGATTTACTCACTTTTGGGGTGAAAAATGGCGTCTCTGATTTTCATATCTCTGCCGGTGTGCAACCTATGGTACGTGTTGATGGAGATATGACCAGAATTGATGTGCCCGCTCTTGATCATACCCAAGTGCGTGACATGATTTATGACGTAATGGATGACAGGCAGCGCAAAGAATATGAAAAATACATGGAATGTGACTTTTCCTTTGCTATTCCCGGGATCGCACGATTTCGCGTCAATGCCTACATCCAAAATCGTGGCGCTGGTGTCGTTATTCGTACCATTCCATCCAAAATTTTAAGTTTAGAGCAACTTAACGCCCCCAAGATTTTTAAAAAATTTGCCATGACACACAAAGGCGTTGTCACCGTCACAGGGGGAACGGGTTCAGGAAAATCAACCACGCTGGCGGCAATGATGAATTACCGCAATGAGACAGAATATGGGCACATTCTCACCATTGAAGATCCCATTGAATTTGTGCATGAAAGCAAACGCTGTCTAATTACCCAACGTGAACTCAAACGCGACACCTTAAGTTTTGATAACGCTTTAAAATCGGCTTTGCGTCAGGATCCTGATGTGATTTTGGTCGGTGAGTTACGTGACTTAGAAACCATTCGTCTCGCATTGACAGCAGCCGAAACTGGACATGCTGTATTTGGCACTTTGCACACCAGCTCCGCGACTAAAACCATTGACCGTATCATTGATGTTTTCCCCACTGCTGAAAAACCCACTATTCGCACCATGTTGTCGGAATCCTTACAAGCCGTGATTTCGCAAATTTTATTGAAAAAAATTAACGGGGGGCGTGTAGCCGCTCACGAAATTCTTGTTTCCACCGCAGCTATTCGCAATTTGATTCGTGAAAGTAAGCTTGCTCAAATGTACTCATCCATGCAAACGGGGCAAAAACATGGTATGCAGACATTAGATCAAAACCTTGAGGCATTGTTAAAACAAAAACTCATCAGTAGAGAGCAAGCGCGTGAATTCGCTGTCAGTAAAGACAAATTTAATTAAGAAAAACCATTTGAAACCAAGTTTTTTGAAAAAATTTGGTTTCGCTTAAGAGGAGGTATTTAAAAATGGAAAGAGATGAAGCCATGAGCTTTATGATTAAATTGCTCAAATTGTTAACCAAGGAAGGTGGATCAGACTTGTTTATCACCGCTGGCTTTCCTCCAGCGATGAAGGTTAAAGGCAAAATGACACCCATAACGAAAAAGCCTTTAACAGCAACCGAGTCTCAAGCCATGACCCAATGCGTTATGAATGAAAGACAACTCAAGGAATTTGACGAAACCAAGGAATGTAACTTTGCGATTCATCCACCCGGCTTAAGTCGCTTTCGTGTCAATGCCTTTGTACAACAAGGTTGTCAAGGTTTGGTCATACGCATTATCAACGCAACAGTCCCTAACTTTGACGAACTCAAATTGCCGCCGGTTCTGAAGGATGTCATCATGGCGAAAAACGGGCTGATTGTGATGGTAGGTGGTACGGGCTCAGGTAAATCCACCACCATGGCTGCGCTGATAGATCATCGCAACAGCAGCACATATGGGCATATTATTACCCTTGAAGATCCCATTGAATATGTACATCCGCATAAAAATTGCGTCATCATGCAGCGCGAAATTGGTGTTGATTCCACCAGTTGGGAATCGGCTTTGCACAATACGCTGCGCCAAGCCCCAGATGTGATTCTCTTGGGTGAAATTCGTGATGCTGATACCATGAACTTTGGGCTAGAATTCGCCCAAACGGGACATTTAGCCATGGGGACTTTACATGCGAACAATGCTAACCAAGCGATTGACCGTATGTTAGGCTTTTTTTCGACAGAAAAGCAAAAGAAATTGATGCAAGACATTTCCTTGAATTTAAAGGCTATCATTTCTCAACGCTTAATAAGAACAATTGATGGGGGACGAACAGCGGCTATTGAAATCATGCTCAATTCCCCATTAGTTCAAGAATTGATTGCTAAAGGCGATGTTGCTGGGATTAAACCTGTCATGGCAAAATCTAAAACCTTGGGTATGCAAACCTTTGACCAAGCGCTGTTTGATCTACACCAAGAAGATAGAATTAGCACTGATGAAGCCCTCTCCAATGCCGATTCACCCAACGAATTGCGCTTGAGAATTAAACTGGAAGGTAAAGATGCTACTGGCAATTTAGGTAGCTCAAATTTGACTTTGGTAGAAAAACAAGAAGAGAGCTAAGCGCTGCTTTGCACTCCAAAAAGGAGTGCAAAGCTTAGCGAAGCATTGGACTTAATAATGTATGAACAAATATATTCTAGGTGAAACCAATGAAGAGTTTATCTGTCTCAATGAAGAAGACAATCAAAAAATTGCGGTAGCAATGATCAAACAAACTGAACTATACCTAGACATTTTAAGCCACCACCTTGATCCCGGAATCTATGACAACCCTGCATGTTGCGAAGCGATTGAAGATTTAGCCTTACGCAGCCGTCACTCGCGTATCCGCATTCTACTCCATGATGCGAAAAGGGTTTCACAACGTGGGCACCTGATACTCCATCTTGGCAAACGTTTAGGTAGCCTGATACAATTTCGCAGTACCCAAAAATACATTCCCGAAACTTTTATGATTGCCGATAGGATTGGGATAATGCACCGCTCTTCCCCAAATACCCTAGCTGCCACCGTTAATTTTAAAGAGGGACCAACTGCTAAAAAACTTTCTAAGCTGTTTGATGAACTATGGGAAAATGCAGAACCTGATCCTAATACACGCTATATGATATTGTAAGTCGCCATGAAGTCCAATGCACACAAAATCCTCTATATAGAAGATGACATAGTCACCGCTACCCGTGTTCAATTAGAATTAGAACAAAGCGGCTAAATATTCTTTCCATTGCACTTGTTCCCGTTTTTGTTGCGAAAAAGTGGTGGGGATTCATAGGATATGATGCCTGTTTAGAAGAACGGGAATGGTCCCCAGTGGTGATTGAAGCTTTTAAGACAGGCTGCAATATTTTAGGCGCCGCCATTCAAAACGAGCAGATGAACATGGCACTGTTGGAAAGTGAAGCATCTCTTGCCAAAACGACACAAACGCTTAGCGCGATTCTTAACGCAGCAACGGATTCCATTGTCATGATTAATTTGGATACGACTTGCCTCATCATTAATCCAGCCGGCGCGGCAAGATTGGGAAGAAGAGCTGACGACATTGTTGGTCAACCTCTTTGTGAGATTGTAGCGCCAGAAGCGGCTGCACGAAGAAAAGCCATTGTAGAACATGTGATTCAGACAAAACAACCCATCTTGTTTGAAGATGAAGAAAGTGAAAATGTTTGGTTTGAGCACAGTATCTACCCTGTTTTTGACGATTCTGCGTCAGTCAACCGCATTGCCATTGTTTCCCGAGACATTAGCAAGCGAAAACAAGCTGAGGAAGCCTTAGCACGTACACTGGCAGAAAAAGAGGTGATTTTAGATAATTCTCCAGTAGGCATTGCATTTCTCACAGAACAACAACAATTTATTAGAGTTAATAATCAGCTTGAAAAACTCTTTGGATATACAGAAAAAGAACTTCAGGGCAAAACAACAGAAATTTTGTATTTTTCCACCAAAGATTACGCCAAAAAACAAACATTTCCCAAAACAGAACGCTTGATGCGCCACAAGAATGGAACTACGTTTTGGTGCAGTGTTTTGGTTCAAGCGATTGAGCCTGAGGATTTATCTAAGGGGTATATTTGGAGTTTAGAAGATATTACAGAACAAAGGCGTGTCCAAGAAAATCAACGTTTGGCAGCGACAGTATTTGAAACCATTAGCGAAGGAGTTATGATCACAGATGCTAATAATGACATAATTATGGTTAATCCCGCTTTCACTCACCTCACGGGTTACAGCTTTGATGAAGTTGTTGGAAAAAAACCTGTTGTATTGATTTCTGGACATCATAATGCTTCATTCTATAAAACGATGTGGAAGAGCTTACATGAAACGGGAAAATGGCAAGGGGAAATTCGCAACCGGCGCAAAAATGGTGAATTTTATGTTGAATGGCTTTCTATTGTAGCAGTTCGGGAAGCCAATCACAACATTGTGCAATATGTGGCTGTTTTCAGTGATATTACTAAACGTAAAGAAGCAGAAGAACTCATTTGGCACCAGGCACACCATGACGCCCTAACAGGACTACCAAATAGGACACTTTTTGCTGATCGTTTGCTACAAGCTGTACATATAGCCAAAAAATCTCAAAAAAAACAATTAGCTGTGATGTTTATTGATTTGGACCGTTTCAAATGGGTAAATGATACCATGGGTCACGAAGCGGGTGATTTGTTGCTCAAGGAAGTCGCCCTTAGATTAAATGCCTGTGTACGCGACACTGACACAGTTGCTCGCTTAGGTGGAGATGAATTTACGGTGATTATGACCCAAATTAATCACATTTTGGACACTCAAACGATTGCAAAAAGAATCCTAAAAAGTTTATCAACTCCCTTTATGCTCAAAGAACAGGAAGTTTCCATCGCGAGCAGCATCGGAATCGCCAGCTTTCCTAAAGATGGTTTAGATGCAGAAACTTTGCTCAAAAAAGCGGATACTGCAATGTACCAAGCGAAAAATCAGGGACGTAATAGATTCATATTTTTTGATTCCACTTAAGTTTTCTTCCATCGAGAATAACTACAAGGATTACTTTTAA
>CAYFOB010000267.1:697-6148 GCA_964344525.1 uncultured Thiomargarita sp. | reverse complement strand
CTGCTGCGCATAACGCCTGGATCACGTTTTGGCTTATTAGGACCTAATGGGGCAGGTAAATCGACATTGATTAAACTATTGGCAGGCTTGTTAAAGCAATCGCATGGGCAATGCATTTTGGGTGAAGGCTTGCAAATTGGTTATTTTGCCCAACATCAATTAGAACAATTATGTGCTGAAAATAGCCCTTTACAACATTTACAACATTTAGATAATAAAGCGACTGAACAATCATTACGTGATTTTTTGGGCGGTTTTGGTTTTATTGGAGATATGGCACAGTCCCCTGTTGCCCCATTTTCGGGAGGAGAAAAGGCACGCCTGGCTTTAGCCTTATTGGTTTGGCAACGACCCAATGTATTACTCTTAGACGAGCCAACTAACCATTTAGATTTGGAAATGCGCCATGCGCTCACTTTAGCCTTACAAGATTATGCGGGCGCATTAGTAATTGTTTCCCATGATCGCCATTTATTGCGCACAACAACTGATGAATTACTTTTGGTTGCAGACAAGCGCATCAAAGCGTTTGAGGGTGATTTGGCAGATTATCGGCAATGGTTATTTGAACATCGCGCTGAGCAACGAAAAACCCCCAATACTCATTCAGAAAAAAAACGTACACGCCGCCCTTTACAAAATCGTTTAAAAAAAATTGAAAAAGACTTAGATAAACTAACAGCAGAAAAAGCGGCTATTGAAGCTTTGCTGGCTGAGCCCAGTATTTATGAAGATAAAGACAAAGTTAAAGAATATATACGCCAACAAGTGGTAGTGGCTGAACAATTACAAGAAACAGAAGAAATGTGGTTAGAAATCACGGAAACGTTAGAAAGGTCAACATAAAATGTTTGAAAGTCTTACCGAACGCCTTGGTAAAACCCTAAAAAACCTGCGTGGACAGGGGCGTTTAACTGAAAAAAATATTAAAGAAGCCTTGCGCGAAGTGCGTATGGCTCTACTAGAAGCCGATGTCGCCTTGCCTGTTGTCAAAATATTTATTGAGCAAGTGCGACAACGAGCCATTGGTCAAGAAGTCATTGGTAGCTTGACACCGGGGCAAGCATTAATTAAGGTAGTGCGTGATGAGCTAACCTTGCTAATGGGTGATCAATGTGATGAGCTCAATTTACGTGCGCCAGCCCCCATTGTGGTATTGATGGCGGGATTGCAAGGTTCTGGTAAAACCACAACGGTTGCTAAATTATCCCGTTGGTTGATTGAGCGTCATAAAAAATCCGTTATGGTGGCCAGTTGTGACGTGTACCGCCCCGCCGCGATTAAACAATTGGAAACCTTAGCAGCCGATGTAGGCGCTAAATTTTTTCCCAGCGATGCTACTCAAAAACCGGTCGATATTGCCACCGCTGCTCTATCGCAGGCTCGCACGCAATTTGCGGATGTTTTGTTGATTGATACTGCAGGTCGTCTCCATGTCGACGACGAAATGATGAATGAAATTAAGGATTTACATGCAGCAACTCAACCAACAGAAACCTTGTTTGTGGTAGATAGCATGACTGGGCAGGATGCGGCAAAAACGGCTAAAGCTTTTAATGATGCTCTAGCCCTAACAGGTGTCATTCTGACCAAGACGGATGGTGATGCGCGTGGCGGTGCTGCTTTATCTGTGCGACAAATCACCGGGAAACCGATCAAATTTCTCGGCGTGGGTGAAAAAAGTGATGCGCTAGAGGCTTTTTATCCAGATCGTATCGCCTCAAGAATTATTGGACAAGGTGATGTACTGACTTTAATTGAAGAAGTTGAGCGCAAAGTTGATAAAAAGAAAACCAACGAATTAGTTGGTAAATTAAAAAAGGGAAAAGGTTTTAACCTTGAAGATTTTCGGGGTCAATTGATACAAATGCGAAATTTGGGCGGTGTGGCTAGTTTGGTAGACAAGATGCCAGGCCTTGATCAGGTATCAGACAAAGCTAAGGCATTTACAGATAAAGAAATAAACCGCATGGAAGCCATTATCAATTCGATGACTCCCAATGAGCGGCGCTTACCACAACTCATAAAAGGCTCCCGTAAGCGTCGCATTGCCAATGGTTCTGGGACGCAAATACCTGATGTAAACCGGCTACTTAAACAATTTACTCAAATGCAAAAAATGTTCAAACAGGCGTCCAAAAAACGTGGAATGGCCAATATTATGCGTGGTATGAAAGGTCAACAAGTACAACGAATGCGACGGTTTTAAAAGCACATGTAGGGTGCGCTGAAGCATCCTACATAAAATCCACATCTTCGTAAATATCCAATAGCGACATTTGGAAGGGGAATGAGTCTAATTTTAGTATTAGACTCTATTAGAAATTATAAACCTTTTTTTAGGCTGGCTTCAATAAATTTATCTAAATCTCCGTCCAACACCGCTTGTGTATTGCTGGTTTCCACCCCAGTACGTAAATCTTTAATATGTGATTTATCCAACACATAGGAGCGAATTTGATTACCCCAACCAATGTCAGCTTTGCCATCTTCAACCATTTGTTGCTCAGAGCGACGTTGCTGTATTTCTAGTTCGTACAGCTTAGCCTTTAATTGTTTCATCGCAGTCGCCTTGTTTTTATGTTGGGAGCGATCATTTTGGCATTGCACAACAATATTGGTTGGTAAATGAGTAATACGTACAGCCGACTCAGTACGATTGACATGTTGTCCACCCGCACCGCTGGCACGATAAACATCAATGCGTAAATCGGTTGGGTTAATTTCAATATTGACCTCATCATCAACTTCAGGCGCAAGAAAGACGGCTGCAAACGATGTGTGGCGGCGATTACCAGAATCAAAGGGGGATTTGCGCACAAGACGATGTACCCCTGTTTCAGTACGTAGCCAACCATAAGCATAGTCTCCGGTGACACGAACAGTGGTACTTTTTATACCAGCCACCTCGCCTGGCAAGTAGTCAATCACTTCGGTGGAAAAGCCGTGCTGTTCAGCCCAACGTAAATACATACGCAATAACATTTCTGCCCAATCTTGGGCTTCAGTGCCACCAGAACCTGATTGAATATCTAAAAAGGCATTACATGCGTCCATTTCCCCCGGAAACATGCGGGAAAATTCCAGGTGGGATAATTGTTGCTCCAAGCGTTTTAAATCTTGACAGACTGAGTCTGCTGTATCATCATCATTCTCTTGCAGTGCCAGTTTTAATAAATCGTGTCCTTCTTTTAGCCCAGTATCGAGTTGGTCTATAATTTGCACGACTTTTTCTAAGGCAACCCGTTCTCGCCCAAGTGCTTGTGCCTGTTCTCGATTTTTCCAGAGATTAGGCTCCTCAAGTTCGCGGTTAACTTCAATCAGACGCTCCTGTTTGCTGGTATAGTCAAAGATACCCCCTGAGCACATCGGTTCGATTTTGCAGATCAGTCATCTGTTGAAAGATAATATTAAGTTCCATAGAACACCCCATATCAATGATCCTAAAGTGTGGTATTTGGAATAAATCTTGAATTCCAATGCACTTATATGTTACTACATATGACTGCTAGCATTAAACACCAAAACCACAAAATTAATTAAATCTTGACAGACAATAATTATTTGTAGTATTATTTATAGATCTTGATCTAAGATCAGATTAGCTTTAATGGTAGTAGAGGTTTCGTTAATTAAAATGGTTGATGGTTAATAAATTAACCATTAAGATAATTGAAGGTATCAGCGTTGCATGTATCTTATTTTATGCCAGCACTCGAATTAAAAGGTAATTTATTGACATTAATGGTCCTGCATTTGTTTGACACTAACACTGACAGAATTGCAGAGCAACTGACCGAAAAAGTCTCTAAAGCCCCAATGTTTTTCCAACATGCCCCAATCGTAATTGATTTACATGCTGTGCAAAATGACGACATCGATTTGCCAGAAGTAGTGAGATTACTACGTACTTATGGCTTAATGCCGGTGGCAGTGCGGGGGGGCAATCCGCAACAACAAGAAACCGCGCTAAGCCTGAATTTAGGTCTCTTAACGAATGCAAAACCCGCAAGTGGGCAAAACATTCAGCTTTCTTCCCCTGAGCAGGTTGTGGTACCAATACCTTCGAGGACTAAAATTGTCACGCAACCCATTCGTTCTGGACAACAAGTGGTTGCGTTGAATGGTGATTTGATCGTTTTGTCTGCGGTCAGTCATGGTGCCGAAATTTTGGCTCATCGACATATCCATGTTTATGGTGCTTTGCGTGGACGAGCATTGGCGGGGGTCAATGGGGATTGTGAAGCACGGATTTTTTGTCAACAGCTAAATGCAGATCTTCTTTCCGTGGCAGGGCAGTATCGGGTCAATGAAGATTTACCTGAGGATTTGTTGGGTAAATCAGTACAAATTTATTTGAAAGGAAATGCGTTAAAAATTGAACCAATTTGATATTTTCACAAAAAGGTGAGAAATCAGGGGGGATAGGCGATAATCTTGTGGTATTGCCATCAATTTAAACTGTGTGTTGATTTAAAACACAAAAACCACTAAAATTACTAAAAATACTAAATAGGTATGGAAAGTCGAGCATCATCATTCTTTATGCCCGCGTTTGACGCTCAAAACAAAAAAGTTCACTCGTCAAACAAGAAAAGCTTTTTAAGAAAAAGTCTCCAGATGCAAGATTTCTCTCTGATATTGCCTCCTGATTCAACCAAAATAGACGTGGACTTATGGCGATCAAAACCAGCTTCATTAACTCCCACTACTTCAAGCTTTGCTCTAAGCATAATAACAAGCAAAAAGATAAGAATTTACCCTGAAAATGAATCTATGTGGTTGGCTCGAAGAATCTTTATCGTCGTGCCTATAATTTGACTATTGAATAAATAAGTGGTTGTAACTGTTTAAACATTTTTTGAAAGGCAGGAAAATATCTTGGCTAAGATTATTGTTGTTACGTCTGGGAAAGGTGGCGTTGGTAAGACGACCACTAGTGCCGCTTTTGCTACAGGGTTAGCCCTACGCGGATTTCCAACAGTTGTGATTGATTTTGATGTTGGTTTACGAAATCTTGATCTGGTAATGGGCTGTGAGCGTCGTGTCATCTATGATTTTGTTAATGTCATTAATGGCGAGGGCAACTTGAATCAAGCGCTGATCAAAGATAGACGTCTTGATAATTTATATATTCTACCAGCCTCGCAAACTCGCAATAAAGACGCGCTCACTTTGAAAGGAGTAGCAAAAGTATTGGAAGCGTTAATAAAACGTTTTGAATATATCATCTGTGACTCGCCTGCGGGCATTGAGCATGGCGCTGTCATGGCGATGTATTTTGCGGATGAAGCGTTAGTAGTGACCAACCCAGAGGTGTCGTCTGTGCGCGATTCTGACCGCATCATCGGCATGCTGTCTAGTAAAACCCGTCGTGCAGTGCAAAATATGTCACCAATTAAAGAGCATTTATTACTAACACGTTATTTGCCCAAACGGGTGGATCGTGGT
>CAYFOB010000267.1:0-677 GCA_964344525.1 uncultured Thiomargarita sp. | reverse complement strand
CTGAAGATGTGCAGGAAATTTTGGCTATTCCTATGTTGGGCATTATTCCTGAATCTCCTTCTGTTTTACAAGCATCTAATGCAGGTATTCCTATCACGCTTGATAAAGATAATGAGGTGGGACAAGCCTATCTTGATGTTGTCGCACGTTTTCTTGGTGAAGATCCACCAATAAGAGATAAAAAAGGTTTGTTGACCCGTTTATTCGGAAATTAAGATGAATGTTTTTGATTACTTTCGAGCCTCTCAACCGCAAAAAACCGCTATGGTTGCTAAAGAGCGCTTACAAATTATTGTTGCACATGAACGTCGCCAGCGTGATGCTTCAGGCATTGATTATTTTCTTCCTCTTTTAGAACGAGAATTGATAGAAGTGGTAAGAAAATATATCATGGTTGGAGATGATGATATTAAAGTTCATCTAGAAAAACAGGGCAACTATGAAATTTTAGAGCTCAATATAACCTTGCCAGAACAAAACACCTAACAAACTAAGCATATCTAAAAAAATTCGCTTAAGAAACCACGTTTTTTGAAAAAAACTTGGTTTCTTGGGACCCTTAAAGCTGATAAATTAATGAAAAGAAAATTTTTTATTATTTTTGGTATATTGTTGAGCGTTGTCCTATTACTCGATGTTCAAGTTAGTAAATAAAAATATTATTAAGTACTAATATA
>CAYFOB010000266.1:3116-6148 GCA_964344525.1 uncultured Thiomargarita sp. | reverse complement strand
AACCCAACATTATTATGTGCTGGTTGGGTTACGTTTTTTTGCGGCGCAAAAAAATCTAACCCAACCTACAAAATATCTTGTTGAAAATAAAAGTCTAATTCTTAACTTAATGGCATTGATTTCTAAAACCCATGAATAACGGAAAGCGATTACTTTTAATAAAGGATAACCCCCATTAATGAAGTGATTTTGACTTATCCTTTATTAAAAGTAATCCTTGTAGTTATTTACAAAATACTGAAAAATCCAACGTAGAATCTAACTCAACATCAGCAAGCCAATATTCATCTTCCTTTTTTTGTATTTTATCATAGAGACCTTGGCAGGTTTCTGATGTAATGTTACTGAAAGCGGTTTCTAAATGTTGACGAACTTCATTAAACTTAATTCCTTGGCGTAATAACTTTCCACATTCATTCAATAGCCCATATTGTCTCAATAGGGTTGAGTTCTGGGTGATGTACAGGTAACAATAAAACTTTATGCCCTTTTTGTTCAGCTATTTTTTGAACAATAGGAGTTTTATCAATAGATACATCTACCTGTTCAATCAATTGTGGTTTAAGCCAATGTTCTTCCCATGGAATCTGTTTTTGAGTTAGCCAAGCCTGTAATTCAGTCTTTTTCATTGTAGTAGGAATAATTGAGCCCGAAGGGACAAGGTGAAAGGTAGCTCGATCTATAACAACCACAATTTAAGAATGGTTCGTAATGGGATTTCTCTTTTTAATATTTCTTCAAGAAGATCTTGAATGTGATTGGAATTGCATACTTGACCCAACAGGTGTTTTCCGAAAATAAACTTTCGGATAGCCTCGAAGACTGTTGGGGGAATATTGGTCTGATGAACAGTTCGATTCCCTGCGAGGGTAGATGGTAGTACATTACCAGTTTCTTTAAAATGTTTAATAATTTCGACAACTTGGGCTCGAACAACACCAGTGTAATTTGCGGTGCGACTATGAGCGTCTTTAGTCTGAATCTGAATCGACTGCTCTCTTTCTTTGTTACATTGTTGAAAAACTTGAATCACCATCCACTTTTCATCAATAGAGAGTGGTTTCCCCTTTTTTCTATATACCGTGTCGCTCATAAGTAATTTGATAGAATAATTGACATAATATGAAAAATTGGTTTGACATTACAATAAGACAAAATAAAAATAAGCACGATTTAGTTCCTTCTATGCCCGCGATAACTATAATTTTCTGCTACAGTAGCAAAGCACTAATTTATCATGTTATGCTTTGTAATATAATCCTTTAAATAAAGTTCATACTATTATGGCTAACTCACATCTCTACAACGATATTTATGTCTTTGGGGATAGCCTTTCTGATACAGGACGGCTTTTTGAAGTCATTGGTATGCCTTCAGCGCCTTATTTTAAGGGGCACGTCAGTAATGGCAAACTATGGGTGGAGTGGCTTGCTCAAGAGTTGAACTTAACCTACAACCCAAAAACCAATTTTGCGTGGGCAGGAGCCACAACGGGTACTACTAACCTTTGGAATGAGGAGTTTCCTGATGCTGAGCTATGGGGACTGCAACAACAAATGGAGAACTATCACAATAATACAAGCGCTGCAGATCCAAATGGCTTATATATTGTTTGGGCTGGAGGCAATGACTTTCTTGGCGATATAATAAATCCTCAAAAAATGATTACCACCACTGTCACTAATCTAGTCACAGTGGTAGGAAAGTTACGCCAGCACGGTGTCCAACACCTAGTAGTGATTAATATGCCCGATCTTGGTAAAACACCCAGAGGTTTTGCAAGTGGCAAGAGTCAAGCAATGACACAATTAACGACAGCTTTTAATCAGGCACTGGCTGAAGCGCTTCAACCTTTTAAGGTGATACAAATTGATATGCCAGCCAGCTTGGAAATGTTAACAGATTCCAAAACCATTCTTGATCCTGTCACCTTTGGGCAAACTAACTTTACAGAAGCCTGTTTTGACAGTGAAGCACAAACCGTTTGTGAAACGCCATTTCACCATTTTTATTGGGATGACATTCATCCCACCACCCAAGGGCATCTTGCCATCGCTTTGGTCATTTATAGCGCTGTCACACAGCCACTTTATATTACGTTTTCTGATGAAATGGCTCAACCAATTCTTCGTCTCCCCATTGTCATCAGTGATAAAATGGTTATTCTTGGCGCTAAAATGGTTCGTGATCTTGATGACACAACATTTACGTTTGCAGTGACGAGAAGTGCTTTGCAAACCACAAAATTTCAAGGTATTATCAATTTTCCAAATAAGCCTCAATATCCAACCTATAACCAATCGACTGGCACACTGCATTTGCCCATCGTTTACCACGCTGAACAAAAAACCGTCGATAATCCTAAACTAAACTTTCTAAGCAAATTTACACTCAACTTAACTTTCGTATCAGAAACACCTTTTAATCCGTTTAAAATGCCTTTTTTTCGTGGTTTTTTTCCGTGGGTTGCTGAATAATTGTGGACAAAAATATGCGTATTTACACACTCATTTTACTCCTGATGACAGGATGCAATAATCAACTGCATCAACAACAATTTTATGTTTTTGGCACATTAGTAGGCGTGAGCATTTGGGGTGCGCCCCAAGCGACTGAAGCTGTTGATGCCATTGCTAACGATTTTCAAACAATGCATCGCAATTGGCATGCTTGGCATCCTAGCCCTTTAACTGATTTAAATCAAGCAATTGCTGCTGGGCAAACAGGGATAGAGGGCTCCTTGTCGCCAATCTTGAAAAAAGCCAAACATTTATATAAACAAAGTGATGGATTATTTAATCCTGCGATTGGGCAATTGATCAGGTTATGGGGATTTCACGAAGATGATTTCTCTAACAAACCGTTCACACCTCCCTCGCCGGAAAAAATTGCAAAATTAGTTGCGCTAGCGCCGAGCATGGATGATATTAATATTAATGGCAACCATATTTCTTCACGCAATCGGGCGGTGCAATTAGATTTTGGCGCATTTGCTAAAGGATATGCGATTGATTTAGCCATTCAAAAGTTAC
>CAYFOB010000266.1:0-3066 GCA_964344525.1 uncultured Thiomargarita sp. | reverse complement strand
AAATGCCATCATCAATGCAGGCGGCAATCTGAAAGCGATTGGCAAAAAAGGAGATAAGCCTTGGCTAATTGGTATCCGCCATCCGAGTGGCACAGGCGTATTAGCAGCAATAGAAATCCATGGTGAAGAAAGTGTTATTACCTCCGGTGATTATGAGCGCTTTCAAGAATACCAAGGAATACGCTATTCACACATTATTGATCCTCGCAATGGTATGCCAACACAAGGTTTAAGTTCAGTCACGGTGATCGCACGTAGTGGCGCAGTTGCTGATGCGGCTTCAACAGCTTTAACAGTGGCAGGTTTACAAGATTGGCACCGTATTGCGCAACGGATGGGGATTAAATATGCCATGTTGGTAGACAAGGCTGGGACGGTGTATGTTAATCCTGCGATGGCAAAACGGGTGCAATTTCCAGCTGATAAAAAACCTATGATTGTGTTGAGTGAACCGCTGTAAGATTCACATAGTTTTTGCTATAATTTAAATTTTTCAAATCAATAATAGACTTGTTCCTAAATATCACATAAATCATAAGAATCACAGTTCAAAATTATTTAGGGACAAGTCTAATGGCTACTATTATGCATCGTTATATAACCTTACTTTTAGGCATTTTTATTGTTTTTGCCCTGACACCTGCCCAGGCTAAGCGTTTGGCTTTGGTCATTGGTAACGGAGATTATAAGTCTATTCCCTCACTACCTCATTCGGTTAACGATGCTAAATCTATAACGACAGCACTCAGAAAGTTTAACTTTCAGGTGGCTTTAAGATTAAATCTTAATGAAAGAAATATGAATAGCGCTATAGATGATTTCAAGCTGCGTTTGCGTAGTGGTGATATCGGTTTGTTTTATTTTTCAGGCTATGCCTTACAATCTGACGGCAACAATTACCTGGTACCGCGATGGGTGAGTATCCTAAACAAAGCCAATATTAAGTTCAAAATGATAGCGGTCAACGATGTGTTGCGAAAAATGGAACAGGCTAATCCTGGCGGGATTAATATTATCATTCTTGAGGCCTCTCGGGAAAATCCCTACAAAAAGCATGTTGAATTAACAAAAGGTTTAGCAAAAATGAGGAGCACGCCGGGCACTTTGATTGCCTTTGCCGCAGCGCCTAACCAGCTCTCTGATAATGATAGCAACGAGACAAATAGTTTTTATACCCAACACTTGCTGGCAGCTTTGCCCAAAAAAGCCAATTTGACTCTCCCTGCGCTGTTTACTGTGGTCAAAAAACAAGTGGAGGCTAAGGGCAAACCGGTGCCTTGGCACTCAGCCTCTTTAAAAGGGCCAATTTGTTTTGGCACTTGCAGTAATCCCCAATCCCAACTTTCACAACTGCTGCTCGAATGCAACAAACATTTAAAAGCCAATCGTTTGACCAGTGGACAAGGAGGGACTGCTTTAGCATGTTATCAAAATGTGTTGGCACAAGATCAAACCAATGCTGAGGCGCTAGCAGGCTTAAAAAAAATTGAGAATCGCTATGTGACGTGGATAAAAAGGGCTTTAAAAAAAGGGCAACAGGGCAAGGCAAAGCGCTATTTAAGCAGTTTGCGCAAAGTGAATCCAAGTGCGCCAACTACATTGGCTAATTTCGAGGCTTGGTTGCATCGCCCCAAAGCCTCAGTAGCGCCGCAAATTCAGTTTACCCCCAATACCTTTACTGCTGGCCAAACTTTTCGTGATCGTTTGCAAGTGGGTCATTTGGGACCAGAAATGGTGTGGATTCCTGCCGGGCAATTTCAAATAGGAGACAGTCAGGGGATTGGTAATCCTGATGAGCTACCTGTACATGATGTTTTTATAGAAGGCTTTGCGATGGGACGATATGAGATCACCTTTGAGGATTATGAGTACTTTACTAAGGCAACGAATCGTAAAAAGCCAAAAGATAATGGTTGGGGGCGTGGTAATCGCCCGGTGATTTTTGTCTCCTGGCAAGATGCAACGGCTTATGCAGAATGGTTGACTGAGCAAACAGGGCGCTACTATCGCCTGCCCACAGAAGCTGAATGGGAATACGCCGCACGCGCTGGCACAAAAACGATCTATTGGTGGGGCAATGAAATTGGTGAAAATAGGGCTAACTGTGCAGGCAGTGGCACTCGATGGGATGATAAACAAACAGCGCCAATTGGTAGCTTTGCGCCTAATCCGTTTGGTTTATATGATACAGCAGGCAATGTTTGGGAATGGACTTGTTCAGTCTATGAAAAAAAATATTTTGGGGCCTACCAAAGTTGTATAGAAAAAAATAGTCGTAGAGAGAGGCAACTGCGTGGGGGTTCTTGGTTTCTCAATTCAAAACTTTGCCGTGTTGGAATTCGTAATAGCGCTAAGCCAAGTAGTACATATAACAATGTTGGTTTTCGTGTGGTCACTGTGCCTGATTAAAACCAATTTTATAGTCCACCAAAATATTGGGCACTGGGGTTGTTGAATGGGATTGCTTCAATTGACATGAGGCCAAATAGTCAATTGAGTCAAAACCAGTTGATCATGAGTCTAATTAAAGCAAGGATAAGCCCGTATTTTGGTTATAAATTCGTAAAATCATTATTTTTTTAATCGCTGCATAAATGAATTTGATATATTCACATAACTCCTTGATTTGAAGCAATCCCACCCAACGACCCCAGTGCCCAACATTGCAAAAAAAAATCTATGTTGGAGTTCGCTTAGGCGAACTCCAACTGACGAGCTTTTACATTTTATGAAGTAATTTTTTCAATTCTTCAACTTGTTGTGGTTTTAACTCAGCCAAGATTTCTTGCGGTTTGAGCTGAGAACTTTTACTTAGCCCAGCCAAAACTTGTTGCGAATCATAATGACTCAAAACTTCCTCAGTGGGCAAACTAGAAAGATAAGCCTTACCCCATCTTTTACCCATCTCAGCAATTTGTTCCTCTGTGACTTCAAATTTCATATCATCTCCTTTTAAGGTAAACCAAAAACCTTTTAGCCCATTAATAAAATATATTAATGGATTTGCTAATGATTTGAAATTGTTTTTTTCCAACATTTCAAATGCTTTTTCTTTTTCTTGGCGGT
>CAYFOB010000265.1:5258-6186 GCA_964344525.1 uncultured Thiomargarita sp. | reverse complement strand
TTAGTAAATAGCAACTTTTGTTAATATTTGTTAATAAAAAATGTATCGGATATTATCCCTACACAGGCATTTTAGGACACGAATTTGTGGGCGAAATCGTACAAGCGCCAGAGCGTGTTGGAGAACGAGTGGTCGGGGAAATTAATGTGGCTTGTGGAGCATGCAAGGTTTGTTTGAGGGGATTGCCTACGCATTGTGAGCAGCGCACGGTATTGGGCATTATCAATAAGAATGGCGCGTTTGCAGAATACCTATCTTTGCCCTTAAAAAATCTTCTCCCTGTGCCAACTTCTATTCCAGATGAAGCTGCCGTTTTCACCGAGCCCTTAGCTGCCGCTTTGCAAATTAAAGAACAAGCGACAATCTGCCCTACTGATCATGTTTTAGTTGTGGGAGCAGGGCGCTTGGGGCAGTTGATTGCACAAACTTTGGCGCTAACCGGTTGTCACCTGCAGGTGGCCACCCGTCACCTAAAGCAGCAACAATTATTATCGGCATGTAAAATAGCATCAATTGATGAAAAGGCTGTTCAAGAACATGCTTTTGATATTGTTATCGAAGCAACCGGCTCA
Organism: uncultured Thiomargarita sp.; assembly: GCA_964344525.1. Lineage (GTDB taxonomy): Bacteria > Pseudomonadota > Gammaproteobacteria > Beggiatoales > Beggiatoaceae > CAYFOB01. Next base: position 5,614 of record CAYFOB010000265.1, on the reverse strand, counting down.
ACAGGGGGATTTACTCTCGCCCAAAAAGCGGTGCGCCCGCGTGGTACAATAGTCCTCAAAAGTACTTACAAGGATGACCTATCTCTCAATTTTTCCAGCTTAGTGGTCAATGAAATCACATTAGTGGGCTCACGCTGTGGTCCATTTGCCCCCGCTTTGCGCTTGCTTGAAAAACAATTAATAAATACTACACTGTTAATAGATGCTCGTTTTCCCCTTAGTAAAGGGTTACAAGCTTTTGAGCATGTAAAACAACCTGGGAGTCTTAAAGTTTTAATATCCATCAATGATAACACTTGACAAGCTTTAAATGTTAGGTAAAATATAAAAAAGTCAGAAAAAATTTAATTTAAAGC
>CAYFOB010000265.1:3421-5248 GCA_964344525.1 uncultured Thiomargarita sp. | reverse complement strand
AGTAGGTATAGATGTCAGTTCAACAGCTGTAAAGTTGCTTGAACTCAGCCGCTCTGGTAAAGGAATCCAAGTTGAAAGTTATGCCATGGAACCCTTACAGGAAAGAGCTGTACAAGACAAGAATATTGTTGACATAGAAATTGTTGGTAATACGATCAGCACCGTTGTTAATCGCGCTAAACCGCGCTCCCAATATGCTGCCATCGCAGTGGCTGGACCAACTGTGATCACCAAAGTGATCACCATGGATGGGGGCCTCTCTGAGGACGATATCAAAGATCAAATTGAAACTGAACCCGCCCAATATCTTGGTCAAAATCTTGAGGATATTGAATTCGATTTCCAAGTGATAGGACCTAGTGAAAAAGAGGAAGATCGTGTTGATGTCTTGCTGGCTGCCTCTCTCCGCGAGACACTAGATGCGCGTATAACGGCTATCGAAATGGGGGGATTAAAAACTAAAATTGCAGATATAGAAAAATACGCACTGGAAAATGCCTTTATTATGGTAGCACAAAACGACCCAGAAATTGATGAAGGTGATACTGTTGCCTTAATCGAGGTTGGCGCAACCACCACATCAATAAGCGTATTAGGCGAACAAAAAGGCGAACCAAAAATCGTCTACACAAATGAGGAAATGTTTGGAGGTCAACAACTGACTGAACAAATTCAATCCCGTTATGATCTCAGCTATGAAGAAGCCAATCTTGCCAAACGCAGTGGTGATCTTCCTGAAGATTATTTTACAAGTATCCTTGACCCATTTAAAGTTGAGATGGCAGAACAAATCAGCTTAATGGTACAATATTATTACGCTCATTCGGACTATGGTAAGCTGTCGCATATTTTAATGGCAGGTGGTTGTGCCTCTATACCTGGCATTGTTGAACAAGTTAACAGTAAAGTGAATGGACATGTTACGATTGTCAACCCCTTTGCCTCAATGTCAATTGCCCCACGGGTTAGCAAAAAAGCCTTAATGAACGATGCCCCTGGATTATTGATTGCTTGTGGGTTAGCCATGCGAACTTTTGATGAATATAAATAATTATTCCCACCAATAGGCTTATTTATTGATGGTAAACTTTCGGAAAAAACAATTATTGAGAAACCAAGTTTTTTTTCAAAAGACTGTTTCATAAACTTGGTTTCTATCCCCATCATCATTCTAAATTTTCTATGCAATATGCCACATATTAACCTTTTACCTTGGCGCGAAACACTCAGAAAAGAACGTGAAATTCGCCTCATGATCATTACTGGGATGTCATTGGCTCTTGCTGGGGTAGTGGTGTTGTTTGTGCATCTCTACATGAGCAATGAGCTTAATTATCAGCAAGGACGCAATAATTATTTAAAAGCAGAAATTAAAAAGGCTGATGCTAAAATCAAAGAGATTCATCAGTTAAAGGATGAAAAACGACGTTTGGTTGAACGTATGAACGTTATCCAAGAACTTGAAGAAAGCCGTCCTAATGTTGTGCATTTACTTGATGAACTTGTCAAACAAGTGCCCAGTGGGGTGTATTTTACCAATATGGTACAAAAGGATAATAAAATTACCCTTGAAGGTATTGCTCAATCGGATGCCCGTGTGTCTTCACTGATGGCAAATATTGAAGTCTCACAATGGTTAACTAACCCCAGAATCTATAGCATTGTCTCACAAATGGATAGAAGTTACAACGACAAAAAACGTAGCGTCAGCAAATTTAAGTTAGAAATCACTCAAACCACACCCGAAAAACCGGAAAATTCAAAAATATGGTTTTTACGGTTTTTCCGTTTTTTCCGTTTTTTCCGTTTTTTCCGGATTTTCCAGGT
>CAYFOB010000265.1:0-3403 GCA_964344525.1 uncultured Thiomargarita sp. | reverse complement strand
ATAACCTAGATCCAAAAAATATCGGCAATTGGCCAATTCCTATCAAAGCAGTGGGAATTGTTGCCTTGTGTGCAGCAACACTGTTTGCAGGTTATTGGTTTGACACAAAAATTCAAATGGAAACCTTAGCCAGGCAGCAACAAGAAGAAACTCAATTGAAAGATACTTTTAAAAAGAAACAATTACAAGCTGCTACTTTACCTAAACTTAAAGAACAATTGGAGCAAATTAAATTCATTCTTAATGAGCTATTTAAGAAATTACCCAGCGATGCACAAGTAGATGAATTAATTAGAGATATTTCTCAAACTATGTTAGCAAGTGGATTAAAGCAAGAGCGCTTTGAACCACAATATAACCTAGAAACTTCAGAAAAAGGGTTATATGTTAAATTACCTATTAAATTGGGTGCTAAAGGTGACTTTCATGCTTTTGGTAAATTTATCAGTGGTATTGCTGCCATGAATCGTATTGTCACCCAACATAATATTTCCATTAAATCTACTAGGGTTGAGAAAGATATCTTATTAACTTTAGATATGACTGCACAAATTTATCGTTACCTTGAAGAAAAAAAATAATCAACAACTTTCCAAAGGAGACTATTTGAAATGAAAAACTATTTGTTTTGTCTAAGCGTGATAACAACCTTTTTGTCAGGCTGTAGTGAAAAAGGAATGGCTGATTTGGAAACCTATGTGGAGAACATCAAGGCAATAGAAAATCCCCAGGTGGATCCTATTCCAGAATATCGCCATATTGCGCCCTATTTTTATGAAGTACAAAACATGCGTGATCCATTTTTACCTTTGATAGATACAAAAAAAATTGTCGAATTTGTGCCAGGAGATAATGACCAGCCTGATCAAGAACAGGGTTGTCCAAATCAACCAAATTCTAATCGGGTGCGAGTAGGGTTGGAAGACATGCCCATTGACGCTTTACAAATGATTGGTACATTAAACGAAGATGGTACAATGTGGGCATTAGTGGTTTCAAAAGGGGAAGGTACTATTTATAAAGTCAAACAAGGTGATTATATAGGCGAAAACGAAGGAGAAATTGTTGGCATTTCTGAGGATCAAATTGATGTTTTGGAATTGCTTCCTGATGGTAGAGGGTGCTGGACACACGAGCTCACTACTATTCGCGTACTAATCGGCAGTTAAGGATAACTGACTACAGAATTCCTGACAAACAAAGGATGAAAGTTTATGAAGATGATCCCGTTATTCACATCCCATGCTTTTAAAACCGTTTTTCAATGGTTTTTTTTAGGAATCACCTTACTATTTGGGAGTCATGTTGCGGCTTTAGATGATTTTAATCGTCTAGAAAAAATTGGTTTTTCTGCCCTGCCTGGCAATCGGGTGCAAATCCAATTAAATTTTGCCCACGCGACAGTAATCCATAATAGCTTTTCGACAAATAACCCAGCCCGTATTGTGTTGGATTTTCCCAAGACGAAACTTGGGGTGAGAAAAAAGTCTCAATCCATAGGTATTGGTGTGATACAGGGCACGAGGGTGGTAGAAACTCGTGATCGTACTCGCGTTGTTATCAAGTTGGTGCGCATGGTACCATTTAATATCAATGTGGTAGGTAAGAGGGTGTTGGTGTCTATAGACAATATCGCCCCCCAAGCTCCCCCCCAAACGAGCCAATCACGTTTCAGAAGCACAATAGAGCCAACCTCTGGGATACCACGACTCCAAAAAGCACATATACAAGATATAGACTTTCGGCGTACTCTTGATGGGGCAGGGCGTATTGCCATCACATTATCAGACCCTTCTATTGTGGTAGACATGCGCCAAGAAGGTACTGACATTGTCTTAAAATTTATTAATACCAGTCTCCCTAAAAAATTGGATCAGCGCTTAGATGTGTTGGATTTTGGCACACCAATCACTTTTATAGACACTTTTCCTATCCGCCCCAATGTTCGCATGAATATCACCGTCAAAGGGGATTATGAACATCATGCTTACCAAACTGAAAACATATACATTATTGAAGTTAAAGAAAAAGTCAAAGTTGAACAAGAGACCCTTAAAATAGAGGATCGCAAGTATGAAGGGGCTCCCATCTCTTTTAACTTTCAAAATATTAATGTCCGCACTGTACTGAAGTTGTTGTTTGAATTGTCTGGGGAAAATATAAATATGATTGCTGGTGAGGAAATCAGTGGCTCTATCACCTTGCAATTGAAAGAAATTCCTTGGGATCAGGCGCTTGATATTATTCTTGAAGCGAGAGGCTTGGGCATGCGAAAAATCGGTAATGTAGTTATGATTGATCTCAAAAAGAATATTGACGAGCGCAAGCAACGCGAATTGGAGGCACAAAGAAAAATTAAAGAACTTGAACCCCTTCATACAGAATTTATTCCTATCAATTATGCAAAAGCGACCGATTTGGCGGATATGCTAGGTAGTAGCACAGATAGCAAACATTCTTTTCTCTCTAATCGTGGGAAGGTGACTACTGATAAGAGAACCAATACATTAATCATTCAGGAAACGGCTTCAAAAATTGCCGAAATACGAAAATTAATCACTTCCTTAGATACTCCAATACGCCAAGTTTTGATTGAGTCAAGAATTGTGATTGCCACCAGCAACTTTACAAAAGACTTGGGGGTTAAATTTGGTTACAGTACTAATCAAGACTTGGGAAACGGCTATGGTCTTGTGTTTGGTGGAAGGCTACCTGGTGATACCAATTTTAGCGGCACTACTGCATTTGCTTCTGGTTCCAATGAAAATTATATTGTGAGTTTGCCAGGTGCCAGCCCTGCCGGGGCTATTGGCTTAGCCATTGGTAAAATTGGCAGTTACTTATTACAATTGGAATTGACTGCTATGCAGTCAGAAGGAACAGGTGAGGTACTTTCTAATCCACGGATTTTGACGGGAAATCAACAAGAAGCTTCTATCATGCAAGGTTCACAAATTGCATACGTTGCCCCAGGGGGGGTGGGTACGAGTGGCAGTGTGGAATGGAAAAATGCCACACTTCAACTGAAAGTGATCCCGCAAATTACCCCAGATGATCGTATTAACTTAGCGTTATCTGTCACAAAAGATGCGCCTGGTGATGTTATTAATGGGCAAACCAGTATCGAAAAACGTGAAATGACAACAAATGTGTGAGTTGATAACGGAGAAACAAATGTGTTGGGCGGTGATTATGAGCGAACAACCAGCAAATCAATAGATCGAGTACCTTTTTTTGCTGACTTACCTATTATAGGTTATTTATTCAAACATCGGTCAAACATAGATAAAAAATCAGAACTTCTCATTTTTGTAACGCCCAAGATTATAAAAGAAAAAAGTTAGATAGTAACACTCGATGTTCAAGTTAGTTAATTAGAATATTATGATATTTTAATAAAAAT
>CAYFOB010000264.1:0-6191 GCA_964344525.1 uncultured Thiomargarita sp. | reverse complement strand
ACAGGCATTCCCAAGCAGGAGCTTGGGAACGAGAGTGCGTAACATCAGTTAATAATCAGATCAATCATATAAATCACAGTTCAAATTATGTCTAATAACCTAATAAATATGAAACTTTCTACTCTTACAGCTATTTCCCCCATTGATGGACGTTATGCCAATAAAACTTTGGCACTGCGACAAATCTTCAGCGAATTTGCACTTATTCGTTATCGAGTATTAGTCGAAATTCGTTGGTTACAATTTCTTTCTGCCCACCCAAACATTGTTGAGGTGCCCACATTTAGCGCCAAAGCCCAGACTTTGTTAAACGCGCTTGCTGAAAACTTATCTGTTGACTCTGCGCAGCGGGTAAAAGAGATTGAACGCACTACCAACCATGACGTCAAAGCGGTGGAATATTTTATCAGAGAAAAAATTGCTGACTTGCCAGAATTAACAGCAGTCAGTGAATTTATCCACTTTGCTTGTACATCTGAAGACATCAATAATTTAGCGTATGCTTTGATGTTGCGTGAAGCACGCAGCCAGATACTTTTGCCCAAAATAGATGCGATAGTGACTGCCCTGATGGCGATGGCAGAGCAATATGCCGACATTGCCATGTTATCGCGCACACATGGGCAACCCGCCTCGCCAACAACTTTGGGCAAAGAAATTGCTAATGTCGTTTATCGCTTGCGCCGTCAACAAGAACAAGTGGCGCAAATACCATTAATGGGAAAATTTAATGGCGCGGTGGGCAATTACAATGCCCATTTAGCCGCTTATCCTAATCTTAATTGGGTAGAAATTAGCCAACAATTTGTAACTCAACTCGGTTTAGCATGGAATCCGCTAACCACCCAAATTGAGCCACATGATTACATGGCAGAATTATTTGATGCCATAGCCCGATTTAATACCATATTGATTGATTTTTGTCGTGACACATGGCGCTATATTTCATTAGGCTATTTCAAGCAAAAAACCATTGCCGGTGAAGTTGGTTCATCGACTATGCCACACAAAGTTAACCCAATTGATTTTGAAAATGCGGAAGGTAATTTGGGGATCGCTAATGCCTTATTTAACCACTTAGCGACAAAATTGCCAATTTCTCGCTGGCAACGTGATTTAACAGATTCCACTGTCTTACGCAATCTTGGTGTAGGCATTGCGCATAGTTTGATCGCTTATGAATCAAGTCTCAAAGGAATTGGCAAATTAGAAGTCAATCGCTCCTTGATTGAGGCAGACTTAAATGAAGCTTGGGAAGTGCTGGCAGAACCGATACAAACGGTGATGCGCCGCTATGGGGTTGAAAAAGCTTACGAAAAATTAAAGGATTTGACGCGAGGCCGTGGTATTGATCAAGCCCGTTTGCAAGCATTTATTGCCGATTTACCGATTCCTAAAGAGGAAAAAACGCGCTTGTTTGAGTTAATGCCGATGAATTATGTGGGTAATGCTGCTGAGCAAGCTACTAGAATTGTCTGAAAATAATTTGAACTGTGATTTATCATAAATCATAAAAATCACAGTTCAAAGTTTTTAGGAGCGGCATCAATCCAGGCAAAGCGCTGCACTCCAAAAAATTCAAATGGAGTGCAAAGCAACGCTTTGCTTGGATACGAGAGAGTCACATCATTGGGAACTTTCTTGATATTTCTCTGATCTACCCTCTTCCACAGCAGTAGTAGAAACGCCTGTACCACCATCAAAGAGTTCAAAAGTTTTTTGCTCTAAATAACGCAATGCTGTCTCACGGGAGACCAAATTGGAGGTATTCGTCACCCGCCCAATAAACTCAGGAGCCATTTCTTCAAACGCGGCATCAGAATCAAAATCGACTGGTATTCCAGTTATTGTTCTGGCTGCGGCAGGTATCAATATTCCGTTAAGGGGATTAGCATCTTCATCTAAAGTTAGCAGAAAACGGCTAATATTGATCACTTTGCTGTTAATTGGGCCTGATACGAAGTCCAACGGCGTTATGGTCGATTTACCCTTTGCTAACTCACTCAAAAGAATATCGCTAATGAAGAATTTAAGCTTTTTGCCGTCTTCATATTGGAAGGTACCTTCTGAATTCGTCACACCGTTTTCGTTTCCAAAAGCGTACTGCAATCCAGAAACAGTAAAATTTCCCAGTGAGAAGTGTCCATATTTGACTCTCTCAGCAAGCATTTTGAGTTGAGTCGATGATGAATTTGGCATTGTAACGCAGGTTTCGAGACTGTGCAACGATTCACGTTTTGAATAATCAAAAGCTGTCACAGAAAAACAGTACTTCTTACCTGGGGTAAAGTTCCTGCCCTGCACAGTCGTGACTTGTGTCTCATGTACAACAGCACCCTTTTTGTAAAGCTTATAGCCATAAGCACCACTGACAGAGTACCAACTGATGTTAACTGTCGTACTTGAGGTTACTTGAACGGTCAGACCTGTTGGGCGTGATAATGAGGCAAGTGGCGGGTTTGTTGTTGTGGCACAAGCTTCCTCACTGTGTTTCGATTCATTTCCAGCAGAATCGCGGGTAGTTACGGTATAGCAATACCGAGTGCCAGGGGTGACGTTAACTATTCTCACGCCATTGCTAGTTGCATAGCCCAAACGGCTACCTGATTTGTATACCCCATAATCTTTAGCGCTGCTGACCTTATCCCAAGTCAGTTCGATTTCTGTGGATGACGTGGCTTTTGCCTTCAGGTTGCTTGGGGGCTCTAGGCCACCACCACCACCACCACCAGGCGTTGTGGCACAAGCTTCCTCACTCTGTTTCGATTCTTTTCCAGCAGAATCGCGGGTAGTTACGGTATAGCAATTCCGAGTGCCAGGGGTGACGCTAACTATTCTCGTGCTATTGCGAGTTGCATAGCCCAAACGGTTACCTGATTTGTATACCCCATAATCTTTAGCACCACTAACGGCATCCCAAGTCAGTTCGATTTCTGTGGATGACGTGGCTTTTGCCTTCACATTGCTTGGGGGCTCTAGACCACTATCACGCGTTGTCGCACAGGCTTTCTCACTATGTTTTGACTCATTTCCAGCAATATTACGGGCCGTTACGGTATAGCAATACTCAGTGCCAGGGCTGAGCGCAGTAATTTCCTTGGTAGTCATATTAGTCGCACCACCATTCGCCCCATGGACAACATAAGTGGTAGCACCTGTGATGGGGTCCCAAGTTACAACGATTTCTGTGGCGGATGTGGCTTTGGCCGCCACACCGACTGGGGGCAGTATGGTGGGACCGTTGTTGCTATCGCCACCGCTATCGTCACCGCCGCCACAACCCACCAGTATGGAGAAAAGTAGCAAAATAGCATTTTTTCTAAGCAGATCACCTAGTTGATAAAAATTTATGTTCATAAAAAATAGTCGCTCCAAAATAGCAATTAATTACTGATGTTACGCACTTTTGTTCCCACATTGGCAAAGCGCTGCTTTGCACTCCAAACAATTCAACTTTTTGGAGTGCAAAGCAGCGCTTTGCCGCTTGGGAACGAGGCTGCGTAACATCAGCTAAATTTTGAACTGTGATTTTTATGATTTATGTGATGAAGATGAAAAAATAAGCATCAACACCCTCATAATAATCATATCAATCACATAAATCACAGTTCAGATTATTTAAGGACAACTCTAAATATGTCTGACTGCGATAACACAATTTAAGGTCTTATTAAAAGGGGGCTAAAAATTTTATATAGATTACAACCTTTGAAAATTTTAGTCAAGCTTGTAAGTTTAACAATCTTACCACCTATCAGTTAATGAGTACAACGAATTACGTGGAAAAACGAATTGTATTGTGCGTGAGCTGAAATATATAGGCTATTACAGGCACACAACAATCCGTTTATCCACGTAATCCGTTGTACTCAATTAGATAAACTGATAGGAGGTAAGGTTTAACAATCACTTTCCGTTCTGGTTCCAACGCGCCTGCGTGGGAACGAGGAAAACATCAAGTCAGAACGACAGCAGCTATTGTAAACTTTGCTTGTCAAAAAAATCTATAAAATTTCGGTTAAATTCAAAAAAAAAAATAAAATCAATAGGTTATAAAGATTATCACATTTTCACTTGATTTTTTTTGTTAACATATCGTATTTTAAAAAAATTTTGATTGAAAAAAAAAGTACTCTATATTAAAATTGTGTACATAGTTTATGCGTAAATTCATCTTGATCATTCTCCTATTAACCAGTGGGGTACTTTTTTGGAAAACGGTTGCCGATTTAGCACCACCGCCTGAAACTTTAAAACCATCTGATGCCACCGTGCGAAAACCTCAAGTGCTTGATCGTAACGGGACACCGCTTTCCATCACTTATCAAAATGATTGGAATATCCATGATTATGTCCCATTGCATGAAATTCCTGAACGCTTGCAGCACATTTTTATTGTCGCAGAAGATAAACGTTTTTATGATCATAATGGCCCTGACTGGAGGGCACGATGGCATGCCATACTGCAAAATCTTATGGCTTGGCGGCAGGTACGTGGCGCCAGTACGATCACTGAGCAAACGGTGCGAATATTGCACCCACGTTTAAGAACTTTTTGGGCGCGTTGGCTAGAAGGTTTTGAAGCAACACGGCTGGAAGAATGTTTTTCCAAAGCCGAAATTTTGGAGTTTTATCTCAATCAAGTGCCTTATGCCAATCAGCGGCGAGGTGTTGTACAAGCAGCACGCCATTATTTTGATCGCAATTTAGAGACCTTAAATCTCAAAGAAATGATGGCTTTAGCGATATTAGTCCGTTCTCCCAGTCGTTTGGATTTACGCCGCGGCCTCAGGAAAATTGAAGCACCTATTACCCGTCTTGCTAAGCGTTTGTTAGATTCAAAGATGATCACAAAAGCCGATTATCAAGGCATTCTAACAACACCATTGCGATTGCATGAGCCTCATTTGCCAGTGCAAGCGATGCATTTTGTGAACCACATTTTGCAAACGCCTCACCCTATGGGGCGCTTGCATACAACTCTTGATATTAATATACAACGCCCTGTCCAAAAAATACTTGATCAGCGCCTGCATGATTTGCAAAGCAAAAACGTTAATAATGGCGCTGTATTGGTGGTTGATCATAAAACGCAGGAAGTGTTGGCTTGGGTGAATGGTGGACCAAGTCAAATTGATGCCCTCACAAGTCCGCGCCAGCCAGGTTCAACGCTAAAACCCTTTTTATACGCTTTAGCTTTGGAAAAAGGATGGACAGCGGCGACTTTAATTAATGATACCCCCTTAGCAGAGCCGGTAGGAACAGGTATGCACAATTATCGCAATTACAGTCGCACTTATTATGGACCATTGCGTCTGCGCGATGCATTGGGCAATTCTTTGAATATTCCAGCCATTCGCACCATTCAATTTGTCGGCGTTGATCAATTTTTACAACGTTTACATCAATTAGGTTTATCAAGTTTGACAAGGCTTGCTGATTATTATGGTGATGGCTTGGCTTTGGGTAATGGCGGTATTACACTTTTAGAATTAGTACAAGCCTACACAAGCTTAGCTAACCAAGGCACATTTCACCCCCTAAAAATTTTGCGCCATGCCCCACGCTCTGATTCCGTCCCAGTCTTTAGCCCAGAAGTCAGCACAATCATTGCCGATATTTTATCTGATCATGATGCGCGCCGTTTAGAATTTGGGCGCAGTGCATTATTGCGTTTTCCTATTCAAACAGCGCTCAAAACAGGCACTTCTACCGATTATAGAGATGCTTGGGCAATAGGCTTTAATCACCATTATACCATTGGCGTCTGGTTGGGCAATTTAAATCAACAACCCATGTCGCAAGTGTCTGGCGCATCAGGTGCGGCCTTGGTATTGCGTGCAGTGTTTGCCGAATTAAACCGTTATGAGGAGACACGCCCTTTGTACAAAAGCCCTCAATTGTTGAAAGTCAACATTTGCCGCACAACGGGACAACGCGCGACTTTGGATTGTCCCAATCGAGTCGAATGGTTTATCCAAGGCACCGAACCCAAAGATGCAATTGTTGCCACAACTATTGAAACGCCCTTGCATTTAAAACAACCAAGCGATGGGCTACAATTGGCGATGGATCCACGCATTCCTGACGAACATGAGGCGTTTACCTTGGTATTGTCGGATACGCAATTAGAACAGGCTGAATCAGTAGAATGGTTGATTGATAAAGAAGTGGTTGGCACAACTCTCCCT
>CAYFOB010000263.1:0-6227 GCA_964344525.1 uncultured Thiomargarita sp. | reverse complement strand
AATTTTTCTAACCAATTTTCTAATAAACCTTCCTCCTCCCAAATCGCTTCCTTTAAATCTTCATCATTGGCGGCTAGGCTGATCACCCATAAAGCGGTTAAAACACAACGCGATTTATTATCGTCAATTTTTTCAATGAACTCAGGACGTTCAGTAGGTATTTGCTGTAATAAAGCTTCTTCACGTTTTTCATATGTTAATGGCGGATTTTTGAGTTTGAGATTCAGCATTAAAACGAGATAAGCGGCATAACGTAACCATTCTTCTTCATCTGCATCAAAATCTGCCAGCGTGTCATACAAAGTCATTAATTGAAGCGCACTTTTTGGGTAGCGGGGTTGTAGTCCGATTTCTGCGAGTAGTTGATCAAGCGGTTTAATAAGTTGGGCTTTGTATTTTGATTGTATTTTGAGCAGTTCACCGATTTTTTTTGGCGGCATTTTTGTTTTGTTTAACATGAAAGCCTGTAATTCCGCATGCGTGGGTTGCCCATTTAGTAAAGCAGGGACTCCCCGATTAGAAATATCCACCTCTAAGCCGAAAGGTAGAACATCTGCGAGCTTGTTAAGCGCTTTGTCTACAATTTCCTTAAATTGAGTTTTAGGGAGCAACATCATTAAACGTCCATCATGATGCGCTTCTAATAAAGGAAGAACCCCCGCAATGCTTTTAGTGAATTGGGATAAAAAAAGCTGTAATTTATCCAATAAAAAAGGATGATGAGGATCAAAAAAATCAATTGCTTGCCAGTGTGGTAAACTTTCAAAACGACTACGATCATTTTCTAAGCGATTGATAACGCCTTTAAACCCTCCTTTGTTTGAATCTAACCAAATGCCATCTAATTTATCGGCTAATTTCACATAATGTGCTAATTCATCACCAACAAAATTGGGTAATGGTGTCGTTAAATGACGATAACTTTGTGAGGCTTCGACTTGTTCAATCAAATGTAAAAGATGTTCCGCTGTTAAAGTAACATCAGCCTTTTTCAAAAAGGCATCAATACCATATTGTTTGATTTTTTCTGCCACTTGAGCAGGATTAAGATCAGCAAGATGACGCGCCAATTCTAAATCTTTATCCAAATCATGCAAAAAAGCGGTAACGGCAATCACAGCGAGTTTTTTCTTGAGTAAACTTTTTTCCATGTCAGCGTTTTGATTCAACCAATTCATTGCTGCCAATAATAAACTGCCGCGCGTGACAGATAGGAGATGATCTAATAAAGTGACGTTGGTGTATTGATCATATTGTCCATTTTGATGAAATCCGCCTTTGCCACTGATAGACATTAATCTAACAGTACGGTTATCAGCATTACCTTTTTCCAATTTTTTTTGTTGTTTGTCAGATAATTGCCCGATTCTGTCCTTATTAAAAACATGTTCAATCACAACGTGTTTTAAAAAATCGTCATAAACTTGTTCTACTGTTTTTGTGGCAATCGCCCGCCATTCACTCATCGCCCGACTCCTTGCTCTGCTAACCCAATACAACCAAAGCCATTGCGCGTTTTTTCGCCCAAACCGGCATACCAAGCAAAACGTAAATCTGCTTCATTCCCAATCAATAGGAGCGGCGCACGCATCCCAATGACAAAGACGCTTTTACCACGCACTAATTTCGTAGGTACTAACATAGAATGATCAGGATTACAGCGTAGATATAGGCTATCAGGTTCTACTTGTAATTTGATTTCTCGTCCTGCGAGACGAGAAAGGCGGTGATTAATCGCTGTGCTTAAATCAAATTGTCCAAGATGCTTATGCCAGCGTTTGTCTTTGGCTGATGTTTTGTTGCTAATCAGCAATGGTGAGAGCATTAATACGCCCAACACGTTTTGCTTTGGCATTATGGGATCATCTTCAATGCTTATTTTAGCGTCTGCAAAGTTGACAGCTTCGAGGGTGTTGGCGCGTGCATAGCGGATATCTTTGGGGTTTAGGCGCGACAAAATTTTTGCTAAATTTGCATCAGGCGTTGACACGACTAGGGTGTGTGCCATATTGTCTTTTTGATGGTGATGTCCTAAAGCGGCAAAATTCCAAGGCAGGGCTGTCATGTGTATGACTTGCTCTTTTTTTGCGCCTGCCGCAATTAAGCCACTTACCAGGGCATCATGTAATATATCTAAGTATTTGTAATGTTCTTGGGCTTTTGGTAAGCTGATTCGTATTCGTCGCATGGTATTTGCCTTTTGTGAATTGCGTTTTAATAGACATGTCCCTAAATAATTTGAACTGTGATTTATGTGATTGAGATGATTATTATGAGGGGGCTAATGCGGATTTTTTCCTCAAATCAATCACATAAATCATAAGAATCACAGTTCAAAATTATTTAGGGACATATCTAATGGCGCAACATGATATATGTCTTTTGGGTAAAATTTCAACCATTTTTTGATTTAAGTGTCATTTTTTTTGACAGGTTTATTGAATAACTGATGTTACGCAACTTATTTCTTAAACCCATGACTAACTACAAGGATTATATTTAAGAAGGGATAAACCCCAGCTCATGAGTCGGTTTTGACTTATCCTTTTTTAAATGTAATCCTTGTAGTTATTCGTGCTACAAGTAATTATAGACGGAGAAATAAATGAAATATATCATCATAATCTTAACCCTAGTCATTTTCATAACAATTGCTCTTTATTTTTACGAGCAATCGCCTGAGACGAGGAGCGTTGGTGACATAATTCAAGAGATTTTCCAACCTGCGCCTATGCCACAATCCAAAAAAATCGCCTTAGTCATTGGTAACAAGCAATATGAATATATGCCATTGGCGGTGAATAATGCCATTGATATGGCAGAGCGTTTGAGACAAAGTGGTTTTGACGTTATATTGGGAACAAACTTAAACCAAGCTCAAATGTTGAAATTGATTAGTCAGTTTGCTCAACGTTTATCAGAAGATGTGCTGGGTTTGTTTTATTTTTCGGGGTATGGTTCCCATGCTGGCGACGAAAATTATTTATTGCCAGTTGAAAACAACAAGATTTTGGATGAAGAAAGTTTGCAATCTTATGCCATTGCGATGTCTTCAATCTTAAGGGGCATGCGAAAAGCGTCCTTAAATATCGTCATTTTAGATGCTCACCACAATAATCCTTTTCGCGGTGCCACAAATAATCAAGGGTTAAAGCGAATGGAATCTTCAAAAAATACCATTATTTCTTATGTGGCGCAGGCGAATTGTCAGCCATCGAGTATGGCAACATGTGAACGGTATTTAAAAGCGGATCGTTTAAGTGGTAGTCAGGCGACTGCTTTTGCATGCTATAAAAAAGTGTTGGAAAAAGATGAAACGAATGTTCAAGCCTTAGTGGGTTTAGAAAAAATTGAGGCACGTTATTTGGAATTGGCGCAAAATGCTTTGAAAAGCCGAGAAATTTTGCAAGCGCAACAATATATTGCAGGATTACGTGCGGTGAATCCAGGCGCATTTCAGTTGGCACAATTAGAAGGCAATTTGTCTGCGCTGGAAGTACGACAGCCAGAAAAGCCTTCAATTCAGCCAGAAAAAATTTCAATTGAGGCTGAAATGAGCCATTTGGTGGCGGTTTGCAAACAGCATTTGGTGGCGAACAATGAGGAAACGGCTTTAGCGTGTTATCAGGAAATTTTGGAAAAAGAGCCTAATAATCTTGAAGCGCAAGCCGGTATCGCAAAAGTTGAGGCACACTACGTCACTTTGGTTAGTGAGGCTTTGGATGGGGAAAAAACCAGTCAAGCTAAACAATATTTAGAGCGTTTACGTTTGATTAATCCTGACTCTGCTCAATTGGTGTTACTTGAAGAACGCTTGTCATCAAAAGGGTTTCGTGATCGTTTGAAGGAGGGGGGCTGGGGACCTGAAATGGTATGGATCCCAGCGGGTTCTTTTCAAATGGGTGACATTCAGGGCGAGGGGGAGGAAGATGAAAAACCTGTACATCGTTTGTCAATCAGTCAGTTTGCTATAGGGAAATATGAAATCACTTTTAAGGAGTATGATCAGTTTGCTGAAGCGACTGGTAGAGAAAAACCAAACGATGAAGGTTGGGGACGCGCTCTTCGCCCTGTCATTAATGTATCAATGCATGATGCAAGCGCTTATGTTCAATGGTTGAGTGAGCAAACAGGCAAAGAGTATCGCTTGCCGACAGAGGCGCAATGGGAATATGCCGCCCGTGCAGGAACAAGTACTAAATATTGGTGGGGCAATGAAATTGGTATAAATAATGCTGTTTGTAATGGTTGTGGGGATGCTAAAAAGATGACTGCGCCTGTGGGCTCTTTTGCAGCAAATCCTTTTGGGTTGTTTGATACGGTGGGCAATGTCTGGGAATGGACTTGCTCCAAATACGAAAACAAATATAGTGGTGAAGAGATGTTATGCACAAATGATGCCAGCAGTTATGTTCAGCGTGGTGGCTCGTGGGACGATGAGGCTGATGGGTTGCGTGCTGCAGTTCGTAATGAGTGGCAGCCATCTGAACGCGACATTTTTGATGGATTTAGGATTGTTAGGATTCCCTAAAAGCGCTGAGCAATAAGCTAAAGCAGAAATTGCTCGTTTGAAAGCTTTGTTGGCTAGCCAAAAAAAATAAGTTTTCAGGTGAGTCCAAAATTTTGGACTCCGTGCATACAAACCTTGCTGTGGATTGAGCCATTTTCATGAAATTTGACACATTAATTCGATTTGCCTACATTGAAACCCAATTATTTTGGGGAGATGGGTTATCAGCCGGAGAATTAGCAAAATTTTTTGATTCTACGCGCCAAACAGCGCAAGCCGTTATTAACGCTTATCGTCAACAACATCCTGATCAAATGGAATATGATGGTTCACTTAAACGGCATGTGGCTACTGAGGTTTTTGAGCCGTATTACATTCGGGACGATACGAAGGCGTTTTTGGATTATCTGCGAGGACAGGGGTTGCGGGCGCATTATTTGGATGAGCCTGATTGGAGTGAAATTGAGTTGACTGATGTGGATCGTTTGTTGCGTCCAAAATTGTCCCGTCATTTGATCCAACCCATTTTAGCCGCTTTGCGTCATCAAGAAACCCTTGTTATTGAATATCAGCCTGTTATGCCTGATGATATTAGAACTCGTATTATTTCTCCCAATCATTTGGTTTTTGCTGAGAATCGTTATCATTTACATGCCTATTGTCATATGGTCAAACGATATTTGGATTTTGTGTTGTCTCGGATTCTTCATGTAGAGCCTGCTGATAAGGATTGGGTTTCATCGGCTGGTAGCATCGAATGGAATGATTATGAGATATTACGCTTTCGTCCCAATCGAGAGCTGCCAAAAGAGGTACAAGAAGCGTTATTGCGTGGGCATCATGGCGCTGAAAAAGGTCAGTTGGAAATTCGTTGCAGAAAAACTGAGGCTTTTTATATTAAAAAACAATTGCGACGGGCTTTTGATAAAAATAGGCATATGCCGTTGTGGATTGAGATAAAGGATGTATCACTTTGACGATACCAAGTTTTGTAGGCGCCCAAAATTTTTAAGGAAAATATATGTTATCAAAGAATGATAGGTTAAACAAAATTGTTGCTGAGGCTCGGCACAATCAGGAATTCCGGGAGCAGGGCTATCGGGAACAAGCGCTAAAGCTCTATCCTTGGGTTTGTGGGCGTTGTGGACGCGAATTTACCCACAAAAATCTCCGTGAACTCACCGTCCATCACAAGGATCATAATCATGACAATAATCCGCCTGATGGTAGCAATTGGGAATTGTTGTGTCTCTATTGTCACGATAATGAGCATTCTAAATATCTTGAAGAAGCGCAGTATGGTAGTGGGGTGACACCGGGTGGCGAGCAGGAGCAGTCTTCTACCCATCAGCCGTTTGCTGATCTTGGGGCTTTGTTAAAGAGTAAAAAATAGTCGGATGGGATTCTAATGTTCTGGTTCCCACGCTTGCCATTAAGTTAAGCCAAAAACCGCGCTTCGCTAAGCGAAGCGCTTAATTCAGTGAAACGGAGATTGGGAACGATGAATTGCTGTGTTAGCTCAATTCATATGACTCATTTTCCAACAAATCTTCAATGTCAACCTTCAATGTTTTAGCCATTTGACGTAAGATAGTCAGCGAAGGTTGACATTGTTTGGTTTCAAGTTGAGAAATATAAGTACTGAACCATGAATTTTCATGTATTTTGGAATCCAAAGCGCTGCTTTGGACTCCAAAATGTGTGAAAACTTGTGAAC
>CAYFOB010000262.1:0-6228 GCA_964344525.1 uncultured Thiomargarita sp. | reverse complement strand
TCCATTGAAGACAAAATGCTTAATGCCAATTTGGGGCCAATACCGTTAACGCGAATGAGATCACGAAATAAGCATCGCTCCGATTCGCTGATAAAACCAAAAAGTACATGAGCATCTTCACGCACACTGAGATGGGTTAATAAACTAACTTCGGTGTTAATCTCAGGTAAATTATAAAAAGTAGACATGGGTGCGAGGACTTCATAGCCTACACCTTGCACATCAAGAACTAACTGGGGCGGTTGTTTTTCTACTAACACGCCACGTAAACGACTAATCATTTGTGATCATTCCAAGCGATTTAAGATGGTGGGCATGACAGAGGGCGATCGCTAAAGCATCCGCCGCATCCGCTTGCGGAGAATCATTCAGTCCCAATAGCACTTTGACCATGTGCTGTACTTGTATTTTATCAGCATGTCCCTTACCAACAATTGTTTGCTTAATTTCAGTCGGTGCATATTCATGCACAGATAAATTGTGCTGCACACAAGCAACAATTGCAGCGCCCCGTGCTTGTCCTAATTTCAAAGCGGAAGCGGCGTTGCGGTACATAAAAACTTGTTCAATCGCTGACACCGTGGGTTGAGATTGTTCAATAATTTGATTGATACCCGCATAAATTTCCCCTAAGCGTGACGGTATCAACTTTGACTGCATGCGTATACAACCACTGGTGACATAGATGGCTTTTTGGCGATGGATTTCAACGACCCCAAACCCAGTGAGCCGAGAGCCGGGGTCTATCCCTAAAATACGTTCACTCACAATTTTGCCATAATTTCGTCACTGATGTCGGCATTAGAATAAACTTGTTGAACATCATCTAAATCTTCCAACTGGTCTAACAAGCGCAACATTTTTTGGGCGTTATCCAAATCAAGGGCAGTATTTGTTGAAGCCCGCATTGTCACTTCTGCTTGAGTGGGGACCAATTTGACTTTTTTCATGGCATCAAGGACGGGATAAAAATCATCTGGCGCAGTGAGTACGTCAATAGAATTATCATCGTTAGTCACCACATCCTGAGCGCCGGCCTCTAAAGCCACTTCCATGATTTGATCCTCATCGGTGCCAGGCGGAAAATTGAGAACGCCAACTTTCTCAAACAAATAAGCCACCGAACCATCGGTGCCTAAATTGCCACCCGATTTGGTAAAGGCATGGCGCACCTCTGCCACAGTGCGATTGCGATTATCCGTCATGCAATCAACCATGACAGCAATCCCGCCTGGTCCATAGCCTTCATAACGAACTTCTTCATAATTATCCCCGTCTGTCGCCCCTGAACCGCGTTTGATTGCCCGTTCTATTGTATCCTTGGTCATATTGCCAGCCAAAGCTTTATCAATAGCGGCACGTAAACGTGGATTAGCCGTGGGATCACCGCCGCTCAAACGTGCGGCGATAGTAATTTCACGAATCAGTTTAGTAAATAATTTACCTCGTTTTGCATCCTGGGCCCCTTTACGGTGTTGGATGTTTGCCCATTTACTATGTCCTGCCATATCAGTTATCAGTTATCAGTTATCAATTAAAAACGACAATTATTAGGTTTGACCTATTTTATCCTCTTCCCCTGCCAACAAATTATGAATATTAGACCGATGTCGCCAAATCAGCAAAGCACTGAGCATAAAGGCCACCGCAGTATATTCCCACACAGGTGTCCACCAAAACATATAGGCGGGCGTCAGGATACCCGCGGTGACGGCAGCTAATGATGAATAACGAAACAACAAGGCCATAATTAACCATGTTGTTAATGCGGCTAAACTGACTGGTCGTGCCAATATAAATAATGCACCAAAGGCAGTTGCCACACCTTTACCTCCACGAAAATGAAAGAAAATCGGGTACAAATGCCCCACAAACACTGGAAAAATTTCGCAATTGATACTGCGATTGCCCCTTTTAACACGTCTAAGCACAAAGTAATCAATGCCGCTTTTTTGCCGCTGTAACGCAATACATTAGTCGCTCCCGGATTACCAGACCCTAGTGTGCGCGGATCAGGCAATCCCATGAGCTTGCTGACAATCAGTGCCCCAGAGATGGAGCCTAGCAAATAAGCCAAAACTATCAATAAGCTATTAATAAGCATATCAGTTATCAGTTATCAGTTATCAGTAAATAATGCTAAATTGTCTGCTTGTTGGAGTGCAAGGTTTACTTGCACTCCGACAACCTTAAAACAATTGATCAGGAATTACTGTAGATGGTTTTTTGCGCCAACTTCCTGGAGATGATGATGAACTTTTTTCAGTGGCAGCAGGCTCAGGTGTCAAAAGGCGGTTCTCTATATAGCCTTTTGGTTTCGGAAAAGACTTCGCTCGTTTACCTTTTAGCGCAGCGCTCATAAAATCAACCCACATAGGTAGCGCAGCACGTCCCCCTGTTTCTTGACGACCAAGAGGGCGTGGCGTATCAAAACCAACCCAAGTTGTTGTTACTATATCAGGTGAATAACCAACAAACCACGCATCACGTTGATCATTAGTTGTCCCCGTTTTCCCCGCAATATCACGACGTTGCAATCTAGAGCCATGCGCTGTCCCAATGCGGATCACGTCCTTAAGCATAGAAGTCATCGTGTAAGCATTATGAAGACTTATGATTTGTGGCGCATAACGAGGGGTTTGTGTGCAAGCGGTGTGAGGAACAAGGATATCAGATTGCATATCTTTTTCAGAGCCCAAAACTCCACGTGGACACTTATGGCAAGCAGTTAAAGGATTTGCTGAATAAATCACTTTACCATCCATGTCTTCGATACGATCAATAAAATAAGGTTTGACCCGAAATCCCCCATTTGCAAAAACCGCAAAACCTGAAGTCAGCTCCAAAGGTGTCACCTCGCCTGTTCCTAAAGCAATAGTCAAATTTTTTGGAATTTTTTCTCGCTCAAAACCAAATTTGGTTAGATGATTAATCGTATAGCGTACGCCTAGCTGATTTAATAATCGCACAACAGACGCATTATAAGAATAGGCCAGCGCTGCCCTGAGGGTGGTTTCACCGTAATATTTACGGGTAAAATTACGAGGCCGCCATACTTCACCACGGACTTGAAAAACGATTGGTGCATCAAGGATGGTGCTAGAATCAGAAAATATGTGTTGTCCTTTTACCCTTTTCGCCAGCGCAGCCGAATAAACAAATGGCTTAAAACTTGAACCTGGCTGTCTCAATGCTTGAGTGGCTCGATTAAACTTACTATGAAAAAAATCGAACCCCCCAGCCACCGCAATGATTGCCCCATCATTGGGACGCAATGCCACCAAAGCCCCTTGAACTTCTGGCACTTGGGATAAACGCCAACGCACTTTTTTGTTAGGGCGAAAAAGGGGACGAGCCATAATAACATCCCCCCGCTTAACCACTTTTTTTGCGTTTTTTGGAACTCGGCTACGTTTATTTTCATTAATATAACTGCGTGCCCAAGCAATATCCTGCCAAGCAATTCTAAACCGCCCCGCCTTTCGATTATAAGCGGTAATGCTATTATTACTGACATAAAGTACAAGGCTGGGTACCAAGCCACCTTGGGGAGAATATTTTTTTAAAATCTTGTGTGCCCATTTATCCTCGTTTACCACCCCGTAAGGTATCGACACATGATCAATCACCCCCTTAAATCCATGCCGTTTGTCATAGTCAAATAAGGTTTTGCGTAAAGCAGAATTTGCTTTTTTTTGCAAGCGACTATCAATGGTTGTGAACACCTTATAACCATTATTAATGGCATCATCACCCAATTTTTCGATCAAAAAAGAACGAACCATTTCAGCGGCATATAAAGCATTGCTCCCAGAAGCTGGTTTGTGAAGTTTAGCAGTCAAAGGCGCATTGACTGCGACCTCATACTCATCAGTGTTAATATACTTCAGCTTTAACATACGCTCAAGGACATAATTTCTGCGTTGCAAGGCATCCTCTGGATTTGTCACAGGATTATTGGCTGATGGCGCTTTGGGCAAAGCCGCCAACATTGCCCATTGCGCCAGGGTTAAATCAAAAAGGTTTTTGCCATAATAAATTTGAGCGGCGGCTCCAACACCATAAGCGCGATGCCCAAGAAAAATCTTATTGAGATATAATTCAAGAATTTCATTCTTCGACAACGCCTTTTCAATTTGAAACGCCAACCAAATTTCATTAAATTTGCGTGTAAAAGTCCTTTCATGGGACAGAAAAAAATTACGGGCTACCTGCATGGTAATGGTACTACCACCTTGCCGCTTTTTACCAGTTTTCAGCAACATGACGATTGCCCGAAATAAACCTTTTAGATCAACTCCTGGATGCTCGTAAAATCTATCATCCTCAGCTGCCAGCACAGCTTTGATCAAAAGTGGAGGCATCTGTTCTATCGCCAACGGAATGCGACGTTGTTCCCCATATTCCGCAATTAAAACATTATCTTTAGTGTAAACTTGGAGTGGAATTTGCATGTTGACTTCTTTAATGCCCTCTGCTGAGGGTAATTGAGGGATCAAATACCATTGGATAGCCGTCACAATGCCTGCCCCTAACAAAAACATCGGCAAACCATTCAACAAAGTCATTTTTAGAGTCAGTCGTAAATTTTTAATAAATACATTCATTTTATATAGTCATATAAAAATTAAATCACATAAAAAAATTTTCTAATTATAGTACCACCTATAATCCACTTTCGCTGTGCTGACAAAAAAATGCTCTTGAATTTTTGCAACAAACCCTTACTTTTGTGGTGCAAGTTTATATTGAAAAATTTGGTACCACAATAAAAAGGTTTAATATTATGGGTTGGTTCACAACTAGCAAAACACCCTCATCATCTGATACCTTTAGCAAACAAGAAGCTTTCTTAGCAATCGCGTTAGCAACATCAGCTGCGGATGGAAATATTGATGAATCTGAAGCTAAGGGCATTTTTGCCTATTTGTTGCAAATGAAAATGTTTGAAGGCTACACCAACAGACAAATGTCTGATATTTTCAAAAAATTGGTGACAGTGCTGCAAAATGAAGGGGTCGGTGGCTTGGTAGCTATCGCTAAAAGTAGCCTACCTGACGAGCTACGAGAAACCGCTTTTGCTTGCGCAGTTGACATTGCTCTTGCTGATGGCGTAATAGAAGACAGTGAAAAAGCCTTGTTGGAAGAACTTCAACAAGTCATGGAAGTTTCTGACGAGATTGGGGGTAAGATTTTGGAAGTGATAATGATTAAAAATCGTGGTTAAGTGGTAGCCCCTTTACAGGACGGGTTTTGCAAACCCGTCCTAAACGTTTCATTCAGATATAGACTTGTCCCTAAATAATTTTGAACTGTGATTCTTATGATTTATGTGATTGATTTGAGGAAAAAATCCGCATAAGTACTCGTTCACTAGTTTTACCGCATTTTGGAGTCGCCCAGCCGCGCTTTGTGCGTCTTTTTCCCTTCGCTAAGCTTCTTACGCACTTGCATGCCTGAAAATTTATGGTTCAGTACTTAATAATCATCTCAATCACATAAATCACAGTTCAAATTATTTCCCTCCTGCTGGCTGCGTGTCTCAACATAAAACCTCTAGGGGAACTACTAGAAAAAAACAGTGACGAAAAAAAACAACCAACTGACATCTCACATGATATCAAACAATCTTCGCCTGAAAACAGCAACCAAAAAGACCAACCGACAATCGGCATAATGTCGCATGTTTCCGAACAAACAAATGATGTCCCACAGCTTAAATTTCGGAGTGCAGGGTTCACTTGCACCAAAGGAGAACCAATATGCAATATCCCTTAACAGAAAAAATAGGTGAACCAGAACTACTGGTGGGAAGAGAAAAGGAATTTCGTCAATTTCAAAAATGGTTGGACAAAATTCCTAAAAAATTATCCAAATCCCGAGTCATCCTAGCCCGTCGAAAAAGTGGGAAAACGGTGTTTGTGCAACGGATTTTTAACCAGCTATGGAATAAAAATGGGGACGTCATTCCCTTTTTTTTTGATGTGGCTGACACCAAAATTTGGTATCCTGATTTGGCAATTGATTATTACTGTGCCTTTGCCTCACAATATATTTCCTTTTTGGAAAGGAACGAAAAATTGGTCAACAAACGATTATCTCTTGAAGAAATCAGGAAATATGGGCTGGCAAATGCTGTTGGCGAGCTTGTAGATGACGTTGATTTTCTACTTCAAAATAAAGAAGTCGGTGGCAGCCACGATTTAATGTGGAAAACGGCTTGTTCTG
>CAYFOB010000261.1:5973-6248 GCA_964344525.1 uncultured Thiomargarita sp. | reverse complement strand
ATCTGGCTTGAATCTTAGTTATTCCAACACAAACATAACCTTTTTCCACCCACTCATGGATTTTAGGAAAAGCCAACGCCTGTTTATCCAACAAGCCAAAGCCATTACGAAACACCGTTTCCCCCAACGGTTCCAAAGTACTCAAAATGGCATGCTGCACCATTTGATCACGCACACTTGATTGACAACGAAATGCCCCCTTCTTAAGTTCTTGATAACACATCGGTTCTGGATAATAAGTGCCCGCCAACAACTGCTCAGACAAATCCCCAATA
>CAYFOB010000261.1:2884-5963 GCA_964344525.1 uncultured Thiomargarita sp. | reverse complement strand
GATTATTGCGCAAATGATGCCAGGCGTAGTTAAGGACAGCTGGAGAAGCCACTTTTTCTAGATAGTTGTTCATTTTTTAATTTCCTTTGTGCTAACTACAAGGATTATATTTAAGAAGGGATAAACCCTAGCAAAAATGTCGGTTTTGACGGTGCCCGTATAATCCTTGTAGTTTTATGTGATTATTATGAGGGTGCTAATGCGGATTTTTTCCTCAAATCAATCATAAAAATCACAGTTCAAAATTATTTCTTAACCCAATTCAAAAACCGCTGCCACACAGAAGGATTGCCTGGTAAAGGCTGCCTCATTTCTGGAATAGCCGGTTTATCCAGACTGAGAAACCACATATCCCGAATATGAGACAAGTTATAAATCCGCAAATCATCCTCCTGCTGCATCACCTTCCGCACATTTTCCAACAATAAAATCAACCCCTCACCAACGCCCCTATATAAATAAACAGAACGTTGCAAATAAATCGTACTTTTAGCGGTTAAACGTTGAATGCGCTGCAAACGTTTACGCTCGCGGATGTCATAACAAACGACATAATTACCTTTGCGCAATTTTGAGGGCAAAGGCGCAGGCTGTGGTTTGCCCGACAGCGGTTGTGAAGTCACAAACATTTGATAAATCGGACTCGACTTACGTTGATCTAAACGACAAACCAACAAGCTGTCATCTTTACGATTAATCAGCCCCACCAATTCAACCGACAAATCGTGCATTTGAAAAGGACGCAACCAAGTCTCATGCACCGAATATTGCCCATCCACGCGCCACCGCTTTAAACACCTAAGTACCTCTTTTCGGCGATCATCGTCACAAATGTCATAAGCAAAGACATATGGAAAATCCGTTGAACGCGGTGCTGTCATAACTGAAACCTCGGCTTGCTATTCGGTAAACGTTTGCCCAAAAACCGATGTCGATTAGAAGAACGAATCACCCGCGTTTTTTCCGCATGTAAATCCAACCCCAATTTTTTCAACTGCTTTTCAGCCACATCCAACGCCTGACGTGCCCCCTCTTCATCATGTGCAAAGACAATAAAATCATCAGCAAAACGCACAAAAGGGATTTTATGGCTTTGCAAACAACAATCGAGAGCATGTAAATGTAAATTGCACAAAAAAGGTGACAGCACCATCCCCTGAGGTAAACCGCGCCCCCTACCAGCTGGACGAAACTTATTTGGTTGACTTTCAATGCTATAACGGACTAAAGCCACAATCTCCTTATCACCACACAACTTGTGCAACGTCTTCAACATCTGCCCATAAGGAATATTGTCAAAACACCCCTTAATATCCGCATCGCCAAGCCAAACGTAGCCCTTACGCACCAATTCGCGCACTTTAGCCAACGCCATATCTAAAGTTAGCTGGGGACGAAATCCAAAACTACAGTCATGAAAAATGGCTTCACCGAGCGGCTCCAACACTGTTAAAATGGCACGCTGCACCAACTTATCACGCACAAAGGAGGCACAAATCAAGCGCTTAGTCCCATCCGCCTTATCAACCTCATGACAACGCATCCTGTCTGGACGATATTGACCAGATGCAACAAGATCAGACACTTCACCCACATAACGGATCAAATTTTTCTGCATATCCTCAACAGACAAACCCCGCTGCCAAGCCCCCCGATCATTACGCAAGTAAAGCCAAGCATGATTAAGTACCTGAGGAGAAACTGCTTTTGTCAGATATTTGCCCATTAATCATCTCCCATCATCAATTTGGTGGTACCTAGTATAAAGCGGTTTCAAGCTATTTCAAGGGAAATTTGGTGGAAGAAATACGCCCATTTCTGACACTTTTTTTTGGAGACAACAACCCAATAAAATCTTTGTTTTAAAATAATTTAAGGGATTGTTTTTGAAAGGAATATTAGGAGGAAGGGAGGTGGAAGATTAAGAACTACAAGGATTATATTATCGATAGGATAAACCTAGCTATAATAAGGTTTTGACTTATCCTTTTTTAAAAGTAATCCTTGTAGTTATTTGTACCCGTTCACAAGTAGGATTTGCAATTAAACAACATTAGAACGCCTTTTGAATACCTTCTGAATAGGTAAACGAATATCCAACACCTCATCAATCACTTCTTCGTCACGCAGATCAAAATTGATAAAGTCCCCAGTTTTAGCGTAAACGCTTATTAACTTTGCATCAGGAACAACTAACCAACATGATTTCACACCAATCTCAAAGTAAGCATAAATTTTTTCCTTAAGCTCCTTGGTTCCTTGGTTTGGTGAGAGAATTTCAATAGCCAATAAAGGCACATCAGTCATTTTCACAATATCCAAATCTTGAAAATCTATTGTATTTGGATACAAACAAACATCAGGTTTAACCTCATCTTTAGCCTTGATTTCATACTTTGTGAGATCATGTTGGCTAATATCCAGGCTCAGCTCAATCAAAACAGTGAATCTTTCATCATTATCTAGCAAACTTGTCAACCTTGCTTGCGCTAAACTATGATTTATTGATCCCATATTATATTCCTTATTATCCAATTCAATTGTTTCGCTCATATCGTTCGCACTCTGGTTATCATCGCTATGCGATGAGTGAAAAATATGACTTTTCAGTCATTTAAATCAACCAACTGACAAGTCAAATAATACCCCTGCTTCGCCAAACGTATAAACTTACGTAGCCCCACTTTTCTCAAATTCAACTTATGCTCTACAGTCTTTCTAACATTATCATACAACCCCTCGCCACAACGAACAATATTAGCATCCAACAAATTATCCCTTGTGTCGCTTTTAATCTTCACTACCTGACGATAAACAGCCACATCACCCAAAGGCGTCTCAACCCCATTCATTTGCAACACCAATTCACACCACTTTGGATTAGGTAACGCTTTAAAACCATAAATAAAAATGCGATTATCAAAAAATAATCCGCTGGGCTCAATGCTCAAACGAAAATAGCGCCCCTGCTCAATTTCCACAAAGGGATAGCCCTTATTTCGCAAAAGGGTCGCCAATTCGGCCAAAGATTTTTGCAACCCCTCATCAACCACCTCAATCCAAGCATCGCCCAGCAAAG
>CAYFOB010000261.1:0-2874 GCA_964344525.1 uncultured Thiomargarita sp. | reverse complement strand
CACGCGCTTCTTGACAAAAGCAAAATCAAACCCCTTCGCATGCGCAGCCAAAGCCCACAATAAACGATACTGATCCAACGCCAATGAAAAATTCAATGGCTTTTCCTTAGCAGTCCCCCCTTTTTCAATCGCTTGATCAGCCATTAACGGCAACGTAAAATCATCATCAAACCGATATTCAGGAAAAATCGAGTCCGTCAAATTAGCTAAAGCCTCCTTAAGCGCCCTCCTATCATGCGAAAAATCACTATACAACGCATCAAGAAAAGCTGTTTTCCCATCGGTGGTACGCCCCAACACCAGCTCATCCAAAGAAAAACGCTTAAAAAATTCAGGATGTGCCTGCTCTTCTTGCCACAAACGAAAAGCCCCTTGTTGTGTTAAACTCAAACTAAAAATCTGCAAATGGTACTCTGTATAAGCATGATTCGCCTTTGCCCCTGCCAGATCATAATAAGTTTTAAGCGTACGCCAATGACTCACCATATAATCCTCACCAAAAACCAATCCCGTTTCCTCCTTAATCTCCCGCTTCAACGTATTTTCCAAAATTTTCGGCAACAACGCAGGGGGTGGATTTTGAAGAAACTGCAACTTTTCAACATCTGTCACCTCAATCTCATCCAAATCCTGAGCATTCATCCGCCCACCAATCAACACATATTCTCCTTTCCCATCACGGATTTTAGTATCCTCACGTCGATGCAACAAAAACTGCTCACCCAACTTAATCAATACCCAAGCCACATAAATAAAACGAATTGGAGGCGCCGAATGTCGACGATGACAATCAACCCGCTGCCTTTCCAACCAATGCAAATGACGATACTGCGCCTGCAAATTATTCTCATGCTGCGCCAATTCCCAAAAATGAGATTCCAACAAAAACTGCTCATCATCAGCCAACACTTGCAACAAAGAAAAAGCGAACAACTGTGCTGGAAAAGAGACAAACCGCCATTCCCCCTGTTCCAATGCTTGACAATCCAAAGTCGCCACACTTTTCAAAATCCGCTCCACCACTGCCAACAATAAAACGGCGCTCTCATGCGATAAGCCCGACTCAAGCAACTGCGCTTGCAATACCGACTTTTTAAGACTGGTAGAAAGCTTACTTTCCTCAGCATAACGAGGCAAAAGAGAAATAATCTTTTTTAAAAGAAGAGATAAATGGGGCATTTTTTTTTGATTCCCATAAAAATAATTTCTAAACGAAAAAACCATGAATAACTACAAGGATTACTTTTAATAAAGGATAAACCCAGCCCAAATATCGCTTTTGACTTATCCTTTATTAAAAGTAATCCTTGTAGTTATTGTCGCTGGAAGAAAATTGCGTAACATCAGAAATGTGATGTTTTTTCTTTCAGGTTTGGCTTTAACCTGCCAGGTCTGGTTTTTATTTTCGGACAACTCTATTTTACAAAATCCGATAAAGCACCTGCTGCTCATCAATCCCCTTCAACTTTGTCACAAATCGAGACACCTCCCAACCATGAGGAAATGACACCTCCTGAAATAGCGCCTCAGAAATCACCAAATCATCCCCTTGACATTCTCCCTGAATACGCGCTGCGATACTAATCGCATTTCCAAAATAATCCAATTGATCATTCACAACCGAAACAATACAAGAACCCTTATGTAATCCCAACTTAACCCTTAATGGTAATTGTTGCCTAAAATTGAGAAGAATCTTCAAACTGGCTTCTAATGCCATTTTACTATCTGCAAAAACACCCATCACTGCATCCCCAATGGTTTTAACAACACTGCCTTGATATTCATAAATAACTGGGTTAATCAAATTAAAAGACTTCTCTACTAAATCAAAAGCATCATCGTCGCCTTTATCATTATAAAGCTGTGTTGAACCAACCAAATCTGTAAATAACAACACAACTTCCTGCTTTTGCAAAACCTTCTGTAAACCAATTTTTCTAAATTCCGATTCAGTATTTATTATAAGAGCATCACACAATGTACCATTTAGCGTATCCCATTTCTCTTTGGAAAGGTTAATTGTTTGACGACGGGCAGCCAACGTACCCAAAGGCGTATCCACTTGATGAAATAACAAAGTCATATGCTTAAACGCTTTCAAGCGATACACAAAAGCATTCGTATCAAAAAAAACACACTGAGGATCAACGCTCAAACGAAAATACTCATCCCCCTCAACTTCTAACAAGGAATAACCTTGATTTCGCAAATATTCAGCCAAATCTGCCAACTGCTTAACCACCAACTCGTCAGAAACCTGAATCCACCCATAACCCAATAACCTGACACCTTCAATAACAAACGCAAACTCAAATCCTTTAACATGAGCCGCCAAAGCCCATAACAACAAGCCCTGATTTTGAGTCAATAAAAAATCCAGCGGTTGCCCACCGATTTCAATCGGCTTATTAACATCAAGTGGAAAAGTCACAGGCTCATTAAAACGATATTGATTAACAAACGCTTCTGGCATTTTCTCCAAATCTGCTTTCAATGACTCCTGATGATAATCCGCATAAAGCGCATCCAAAAAAGCCGTTTTACCATCAATCGTGCGCCCCGCCACAATTTCATCTAAAGAAAATCGCTTCAAACATGCGGTTTGCTCCTGTTGCCATAAACGAAACAACCCATGTTGCGTCAAATGCAAATTAAAAATCTTAATTTTATATTCCGTATAAGCATGATTCGCTTTTGTTCCTGCAATCCCACGATAAGTTTTAAGCGTGCGCCAATGTGTAAATGTATAATCCTGCCCAAACACTAACCGAATTTCCTCCTTAACTTCCCGTTTCAAAGCATTTTCAAGCATCTGTGGCAACAACGCAGGGGGTGGATTTTGAAGAAACTGCAACTTTTCAACATCTGTCA
>CAYFOB010000260.1:3649-6251 GCA_964344525.1 uncultured Thiomargarita sp. | reverse complement strand
GTGGCCTGGAAATTTCCGCCATCCTGCACTAGTTACCAAAATCAAATTGTTCACTTTTGCAATGGCTGCAATTTATACCACCCCACTTTAGTTTACAGCAAAATAATTCAACTTCACATAAGGAGGAGGATTTTCTCTTAGTTCCACTTCACTCTTATGTTCATATTTATCTAATAACTCTATTAACTCTATTGCCAATTTGATTCTATTGGAATCTATTCTTCTATTTGGAAAATAATTGAATTTATCCTGAACCTTTTCAATCAAAAGTTGTCTATTATCTAACTTTGAAATCCCCCCTTTTTCTACCTCTTCCATTGCCCTCAATACTGCATTTATGAAAGGCTCATCAAAGAGTATTGTTCTTACTCTCTCATAGTGAAGCTTAGGTAGTACCTCATTAGTAACTACCGCATAGACAGTTGTTCTTGACCGATTTGCAGCATCGTAACAACTCAAGAAATCATTAGCTGTAATATGACTAAATAAAGAGCTGACCCGATTTCCAATTATAGCATTCACTGATCTTTGGACATCAGGATCATCAAACTTGAGTATCTCATTCACGTCATGCTTTGGTACTCCACCTTCAAAGTTTGCTCTTACCTTAGCAGAAGCCTTTGTAACATCCTTGTCCATGGGTTTAAAAACGGTTTGTAAATACTCCTCTTGCAAAGCAGAGGTATATACCATTTCTTCCCTGATAGATGTAATCGACACGATATGGTAGTCGCTTTTACCCATCATCATTCTATAGCGTTCTCTTAAAAATGAGAACCAAGCTATAACAAAACCAAACGCAACAGTTACTAATCCAAAGATATCAAAAAAATTATCACTCAAAAAAGCTATGGGATCTAACATATCTTTAACCTAAAAAGGACTCCTCAATTTTATTACGCAGCGACGCACTCCAATAAAACCTTGAATTTATTGGAGTGCAAAGCTAAAAAATGGCCAAAATATTATTTTGAAAATGACAACTCAGCAAGTTGCTTATAATAACGGAACCGCTTCTTCGCATTTTCTTGCGCTTGTTCCATCAACCTATCTGCTTCTTCCGGCGCTATGCGGGAGAGCATGCTGAACCTTGGTTCATTGTCTGTGAAGTTTTTGAGAGGAACGCTTGGCTCCTTAGAATCCAATTGTAATGGGTTTTTGCCCTTGTCTTTTAGACGCGGATCGTAGCGGAATAATGGCCAATGACCGCTATCGACTGCAAGCGCTTGTTGGTCCAAATTTCTTGACATATCCATACCATGGGCAATACAAGGGCTATAAGCGAGAATCAATGAAGGTCCATCATAAGATTCGGCTTCCTGGAATGCTTTCAAAGTACGTACGTCTTTGGCGCCGTATGCCACTTGTGCCACATAAACATGACCATAGGCGATGGCGATCATTGCCAAGTCTTTTTTGCCAATGGGTTTGCCACCAGAAGCAAATTTGGCGACAGCGCCCATTGGGGTCGCTTTGGACATTTGTCCACCGGTGTTAGAGTAAACCTCAGTGTCAAGTACCAAAATATTCACGTTGCGTCTTGATGCCAAGACATGGTCCAAGCCCCCGAAACCAATATCGTAGGCCCAACCATCGCCGCCGAAAATCCAAACGCTTTTTTTGGCGAGGGCATCAATCACCGCTTCTAAATTGCGCGCCTCTTCTGAGTTAATTTCTTTGAGCTTCTTTTTCACCTCTTCCAAGCGTTCGCGTTGTTGGAAGATGCCAGGCTCAGTGGACTGATCAGCGTTTAAGATATCTTGCGTCAGTTGTTCGCCGATTTGATCCTTAAATTGGCTCAAGAGGTGACGGGCGGTAGCTTCTTGTCTATCTATTGATAAACGGAAGCCTAATCCAAACTCAGCTGTATCCTCAAACAAAGAATTATTCCATGTCGGACCACGTCCGTCCTGGTTGGTGCTATAAGGCGTAGTGGGCAAGTTTGCACCATAGATGGAGGAACAACCGGTGGCGTTAGCAATCAGCATTCTATCCCCAAAAAGCTGGGTCGCAAGGCGAATATAAGGCGTTTCCCCACAACCCACACAAGCGCCTGAAGCTTCAAACAAGGGTTGTGCAATCATCGCGCCTTTTAAAGTACTCCAGCGGAGCTCGTTGCGGTCGTATTCGGGCAATGAGACAAAAAAGTCCCAATTTTCTCGCTCTTGCTCACGTAATGGGGCTTGTGGTGCCATGTTTAAAGCTTTGCGATCAGGATTCTTTTTGTCCACAGCAGGACACACTTCTACGCACAACTTGCAACCCGTACAATCTTCTGGTGCGACTTGATAGCTGATATGTTCGCCCTTTTCAAACCCTGTACATGCTTGAAGGTAGGTGGCGCCTCTTTTGCCAGCGCTTCAGGAAATACCTTACTACGGATAGCAGAATGGGGGCAAACAAAGGGACATTTGCCACAATGAATGCAAAGATCTTCTTCCCACACTGGAATTTCCAAGGCAATATTGCGTTTTTCCCAGGCAGCACTACCTGTTGGCCAAGTACCATCCGCAGGCACCACGCTAACTGGCAACCTGTCTCCCCGTCCGGCAATGATTTCACCGATGACATCACGAACAAAGGCCGGTGCTTTTTCCGAGAC
>CAYFOB010000260.1:3271-3596 GCA_964344525.1 uncultured Thiomargarita sp. | reverse complement strand
GCGCCTGCTTTTCAAGCGTCGAAGAAACTGTTGTTGGCACCTCAACCTTGTGCAGATTAGCCAATGTTGCATCGATGGCTTCAAAATTCTGTTTCACCACCATTTGTCCCTTCTTGCCGTAGGTTTTTTCAACCGCATGTTTGATTTTGTTGATAGCCTCCTCTTTCGGCAAAACACCGGAAATGGCAAAGAAACAGGTTTGCATAATAGTGTTGATGCGTTGTCCCATCCGACTGTCTTTTGCCACCTTGTAAGCATCAATGACATAGAGATCCAGTTTCTTTTCAATCAACTGTTCCTGCATTTTCCGGGGCAAGGTATTCCA
>CAYFOB010000260.1:0-3261 GCA_964344525.1 uncultured Thiomargarita sp. | reverse complement strand
GATGGGTTGATGACATCCCACAAAATGTGCCTGGTTGTCGCCAATGAGATAGGTAGAACGAATCGGATCAGGACCAAATCTCAAATGAGAAACGGTTACTGCGCCAGATTTCTTAGAATCATAGACAAAGTAACCCTGCGCGTAGAGATCCGTCTCTTCACCGATGATTTTGATGGAGTTTTTGTTAGCACTCACCGTGCCATCAGCACCGAGCCCATAAAAGACACACTGCGTTTGCCCACTGGTAGCGGCAGTATAAAAAGCCTCATCCCAATCAAGGCTGGTATGGGAAACATCATCGATAATACCAATGGTGAAGCTGTTTTTGGGCGCTTCTTTGAGCAATTCATCAAAAACCGCTTTGATCATTCCTGGCGTAAATTCCTTGGAAGAGAGACCATAGCGCCCACCCACGACACGGGGCAATCCTTGGAATTTATCGCCACCGGTGGAAACATGCTCAGCCAACGCACTGATCACATCTTTGTAGAGGGGTTCACCGTCGGCACCAGGCTCTTTATTGCGATCCAAAACGGCGATTTTACGCACCGTTGCGGGTAGGGCCTCAATAAGATGTTTGGATGAGAACGGACGGAACATTCGCACCCGTAGCATGCCCACTTTTTCGCCCTGCCCTTGCAAGTGCTCCACTGTCTCATGGACAGCCTCTGCCCCCGAACCCATCAAAATCAACACTCTTTCTGTGTCTTCGGCACCAAAATAGTCAAACAAGCGGTATTGCCGCCCTGTCAACTTAGCAAACCGATCCATGGCAGATTGCATGATCCCAGGCACTTTCTCATAGTAAGGGTTGACAGTTTCACGGCCCTGAAAATAGACATCTGGATTTTGGGCAGTACCCCGAATGATGGGACGATCTGGCGTCATGGCACGACTGCGGTGGGCACGTACCAGCTCGTCTGTGATCATCGCATGCAAAGTTTCATCGTCTAAAAGTGCAACTTTGCCCACCTCATGCGAAGTGCGAAAACCATCGAAAAAATGTAAAAAGGGGATCCTGGATTCCAGGGACGCCGCTTGAGCGATCAAGGCCCCATCCATCACCTCTTGGGGCGAGCAAGAAGCCAGCATGGCAAAACCCGTGGTACGGGCGGACATAACATCACTATGATCGCCAAAAATTGACAAGGCTTGAGCCGCCAAGGCACGCGCCGCAACATGGATGACTGCAGGCGTTAACTCGCCAGCAATCTTGTACATATTGGGAATCATTAGGAGCAGACCTTGGGAGGCGGTAAATGTGGTCGTTAGAGCACCAGTTTGTAGGGCGCCATGAACAGCGCCTGCTGCTCCGCCCTCATGTTGTAGCTCCATGACCTCTGGCACTGTTCCCCACAGGTTAGTTTTCCCCTGGGCAGAACGCTCATCACACAATTCGCCCATGACTGACGAAGGGGTGATGGGATAAATGGCAATGACCTCATTAGTCTTGTGTGCAACGTAGGCAGCCGCCTCGTTACCATCAATGGTAACCATTTGTGAATTTGACAAATTAGCCTCCTGGACTCAGACAATTAAATAGAAAAAAATGAAAAATCAATCACTTTCCACAAATATTCGTGATAGCTAAAACAAAGAATAGCCTAACAAGACAAAAAATTACAAGAGATTAAAATGATTGTGATCACACCATGTTTAACGTTCGATGCTCTTTTATCTTACCCAAAATTTTTAAGACTTAAATTCTTATCAAACTTTTTTTTAAAATTAAAACTTGTTATTGATGTTGTTTTTTGTTAAAAAAGAAAGTTTATTTTTTTCAATCAAATGACCTATAAAAAAAGGTGAATTATCATGTCCAGGGTTTGCCAAGTTACAGGAAAACGTCCAGTCACAGGCAATAATGTTTCTCATGCCAATAATAAAACCAAACGCCGTTTTCTACCTAATCTACATGTTCATCGTTTTTGGGTAGCTAGTGAAAAGCGTTGGGTCAAACTGCGCCTGAGCAATAAAGGTATGCGTATTATTGACAAAAAAGGTATTGATGTGGTGCTGGCTGATATGCGCCAGCAGGGTGTCAGACTTTAGAATTAGGCCTTGTTAGCCGCAATTGATAGCGGTGACTTGGTAAATCGTTATTTCTTGGCTTTTGCCCTTAAATTTCATAGGTGGTAGGGCAAAGGTTGTGACACGATTTGATATATAAGTGTAGGTGTTAGGCCCAATCAGTACTTCACCGGGCCTAGCATAGCTGCAAATACGCGAGGCAACGTTGATGCTATCACCCACAGCCGTGTATTGATGAAGCCATTGTGCCCCAATATTGCCAACAAGGGCTATGCCGGTGTTAATGCCCACGCCAAAATATATAGAGGGAGAAGATTTTTCTGGCGTTTTTTGATAAAACTCAACCATTTTGGCTTGTATATTCAAACCAGCTTGCACAG
This sequence comes from uncultured Thiomargarita sp., assembly GCA_964344525.1. Lineage (GTDB taxonomy): Bacteria > Pseudomonadota > Gammaproteobacteria > Beggiatoales > Beggiatoaceae > CAYFOB01. The sequence continues at coordinate 850 of CAYFOB010000260.1, read as the reverse complement.
CGCAAAGGGCATGTTCTGCTTGTTCCTCAGGTGCATTGAAAATCGCCATCACCGCATCACCCATAAAATTGACTACCACCCCCCCTTTTTCAATAATCGCTGTAGCTGCAATGTCTAAACAAACATGCAACATCTCAATGGTTTCGTTGGGGGTGAGTTTTTCGCTGATACTGGTGTAATTACGCAAATCGGCAAACAATACGGTTATTTCGCGCTCTTGTCCTCCTAACTCAGGCAAAAGTTTTTTCTCCATTAATGCCTTGCCCACTTCTCTTGGCACATAATGTCGCAGGAGATATTCTAAGCGATGATTGGTGTCGATTAATTTGTGTTTTAATAATTTCAATTCATTATGTTGTTGGGCTATGATTTGTTGGGTATGCGCCCAAGCTGAGGTATCTGCGAGTATGATTAACAATTGTGTTGTGGGCACATAGCATGAGATGGACAATGTTAGGTAAAAAATTTCATCATTTGCCATTATGCGATTAATATTTTCCAATTCAAAGCGCGGCAACACGCCATTAAGAACGTCTTGTAAGATATCTTCACAACTATTTAATTCAGGAATTAAATCCAATAGCGATAATGGCATGTTATCAATAAAAACGGTAGATTCGCCACCATAATCAAGCACAGTCAAATGATGATTTACAATCACATAACCCGCTTTTTGGGCGGATAGCAATCTTTGGAGCAATGTTGTCTGCATATAGTATTTCTCCGTCAAATGTTTAGCCCATCTCCTCAAGCTTGCTCGCAAGCACTAAACAGTTTAAAATTTCAAGTTGTGTGATTTTTTTGACGCGATTTTTCCAAAAAAATTTGACAGGACAAAATTTTTCTAGTA
>CAYFOB010000259.1:5209-6254 GCA_964344525.1 uncultured Thiomargarita sp. | reverse complement strand
AAGTTGTATTGTGCCCTTGCATGTCCCTGTTCAGCAGCCTTGCGATACCATTTGACTGCTTCTTCATAACTTTGAGCAACACCCTCACCCTCCTGATACGTCACACCTAAGTTGTATTGTGCCCTTGCATGTCCCTGTTCAGCAGCCTTGCGATACCATTTGACTGCTTCTTCATAACTTTGAGCAACACCCTCACCCTCCTGATACGTCACACCTAAGTTGTATTGTGCCCTTGCATGTCCCTGTTCAGCAGCCTTGCGATACCATTTGATGGCTTCTTCATAACTTTGAGTGACACCATCACCATTATCGTACATCACACCTAAGGTGTTTTGTGCTATTGCAAGTCCCTGTTCAGCCGCCTTGCGATACCATTTGACCGCTTCTTCATAACTTTGAGTGACACCATCACCATTATCGTACATCACACCTAAGTTGTGTTGTGCCTTTGCAAGTCCCTGTTCAGCCGCCTTGCGATACCATTTGACCGCTTCTTCATAACTTTGAGTGACACCATCACCATTATAGTACATCACACCTAAGCTGTTTTGTGCTATTGCAAGTCCCTGTTCAGCCGCCTTGCGATACCATTTGATGGCTTCTTCATAACTTTGAGTGACACCATCACCCTTCTTATACATCCGGCCTAAGTTGTATTGTGCCTCTGCATATCCCTGTTCAGCCGCCTTGCGATACCATTTGATGGCTTCTTCATAATTTTGAGTCACACCATCACCATTCTGGTATATCACACCTAAGTTGTATTGCGCCTCTGTCTGTCCCTGTTCAGCCGCTTTTAACAATTTTTCATGGGGGGCAGCCAAATGCTGTTGTTTTGTGTTTTTATCAGCTTGTATGGTCCATACATAAATACTAATAACAGCTAATGAAAAAACAATGGTCAACAAAAGAAATATTTTCTTCATCATTAATACCCTAAAGTTTTCGCTCATGTCGGTAAATAGCTAAACATTGAACTCAGGACGACGCGAACGTTGAACAACAATAATTAACATCAAAAGAATCAGTGTAGGAATGTACATCA
>CAYFOB010000259.1:0-5199 GCA_964344525.1 uncultured Thiomargarita sp. | reverse complement strand
TAGGTGCTCTTTCTATGGGAACGACGATATTGACAATTTCCCAATCAAAATCAATGCCCATTTTGTAAGCTTCGCTATCAAATACAACATGATCAACAAACACCTGATTTTCCTCAATACGAAGGTTCATGCCTGCCTGGGAAAGACGCTCCTCTCCCGAACCGGCTTCGCCCAGTGGCAAAGACACAAGTTTTTTGACGAATTTTCCATCTAAGTTTTCGCCTTGAACATTCATCAACAAATTGGTGGGTTGTTCGCTTGCTAACGCTATAATTTGTTGGGGGGACACGGTTTCTGTGGGCGGATAGAGCTTGTCCCACCAGAATCCAGGACGAAATAGGCTAAAAGCGATTAATAGCAAAGCCAGTGATTCCCAAAGGCGATTTTTCACTAAGAAAAAACCTTGCGTGGCAGCAGCGAATATGAGCATTGCAATGGTGGCGGTTGTGATGGTGAGTAATAGGTGCCACCAGCTCTCAATATTAATCAATAGCAGCTCGTGGTTGAATATAAACAAAAAAGGCAAAATGGCGGTGCGTATGTCGTATGTAAAGCTCTGAATGCCAGTACGAATCGGATCGCTTCGAGCAATGGCAGAGGCGGCAAAGGCGGCAAGCCCCACTGGTGGCGTGTCATCCGCCAAGATTCCAAAATAGAAGACGAACATGTGTACAGCAATCAATGGTATGATGAGTCCGCTTTGGGCGCCTAAAGTAACAATCACGGGAGCCATCAGGGTGGAAACGACGATATAGTTGGCGGTGGTGGGTAAGCCCATACCCAGCACGAGGCTGATCAGTGCGGTGAATAACAGGATAAGCATGATGTTGCCGCCAGAGATGAATTCTACAAACTCAGTCATGACTTGACCTAAGCCCGTTAAAGTCACCGTGCCTACCACAATACCAGCCGCTGCGGTGGCTATACCAATACCGATCATGTAACGGCCTCCCATCACTAAACCATTTAATAATTCGTTGAAGCCTCGTTGCGCTGCCTGATTGTAGTTACCATAACCACGGAAAAATGCCAGGAGAGGACGTTGCGTCACTAGGATAAAGATCATAAAAACAGTCGCGTAGAAAGCGGACAAACTGGGAGAAAAACGTTCCACAGTCAGACACCATATCAAGGTAATCACTGGTAACAGAAAATATATTCCTGATATCACCGTGGGTCCACGTTCTGGCAATACCTCAATCTGAGCATCAGGCGCATCCATTTCTAATTCAGGTACTCTGGCAGCGTACTGAATTAAGCCAATATAGGCTGTTAACACCAGAGCAGCAACGATCCAAATAGCAGCGTCACCAGCTAAAGATTTGATCCAACCGATGCCGTAATAAACAACGGCAGTCAAAATCATAAGTCCCAAGATGACGGTGACGAAACTCAGCAGACTTTGAGCCAATGTACGTTTTCTACGTAGCGGTAAACCTTGCATATTCGCTTTTATCGCCTCCAAATGGACAATGTAGATTAAGGCGATGTAGGAAATGAGTGCCGGCAGGATGGCGTGCTTGATCACTTCAATGTAGGAAATATTGACGTATTCAACCATCAAAAAGGCAGCAGCACCCATAATGGGCGGTGTCATTTGTCCATTGGTAGAGGAAGCCACTTCCACCGCAGCCGCCTTGAAGTTGGGAAAACCGACGCGCTTCATGAGCGGAATGGTAAAGGTGCCGGTAGTCACGACATTGGCGATGGATGAACCAGAAATCATGCCAGTCATTGCTGAGGACACCACCGCCGCCTTGGCTGGACCACCGCGCATGTGACCAAGAAAGGCAAAGGCGACTTTGGTGAAGTAGTTACCTGCGCCTGCTTGTTCTAGTAAGGCACCAAAGAGCACAAACAAAAATACAAAACTTGTCGAAACGCCCAAGGCAATCCCAAATACACCTTCAGTGGATAACCAGAAATGAGACATCGCCTTATTCAAACTGGCTCCCTGGTGGGCGATAACATCGGGCATATATGGACCACCAAAAGTATAGATGAGAAAAAGACTGGCTACGATCATCAACGGTGGACCCAAAGCACGGCGGGTGGCTTCTAAGAGGAGCAACATGCCCACAACACCTGCAATCAGATCCAGCGTAGTGGGAGCCCCTGCCCGTTCTGCGAGTTCTGCGTAGAAAAGGTAGAGATAGGCTGAACAAAAAGCCCCAATGAAGGCAAACAACCAATCTTGGATTGGGATAAAGTTGCGAGGTGAGTGTTTGAAGGCTGGATAGGCTGTATAGCCCAAAAAGATGGCAAATGCTAGATGGATAGCACGCGCCTCAGTGTCATTCAGTACCCCGAAATTGAAGAAAAAAGGTAGCGGAGAGGCATACCAAAGCTGAAATAGAGACCACATCAATGGCACAAAAAATAATATTTTAGCTTGTGGCAGCCTGCCGCCCGTTTCTGCTTGGGTAAGCTTTTGAAGCATATCAGGCATTTTATTTTCCCTGTTATTTTAGGAGTCCAAAATTTATTTTGGGATTCGCCCAAGATAAATCTTGGACTCCAAGTTTGATTGATTTGAGCTTGTTCACGATTCACACAAAAATCGCCACAGTGAGGACAAGCAATATGAGATCACGCCTTGAAATTTATATAATCAATCCACAGTAATAATTTCAAAGTACCTTAAATTGTCACTCTTATAGGAGTAAAAGAATATGGTCCAAATGACAATGCAAGTTTCTGATGAACTGGCAAAACAAATTAAACCGATTGGCAGGTGGCTACCAACGGTCATTGAATTAAGCCTTATTGGTTTTAAGACATTGGCTGCGGCAACGGCAGCAGAAATGATCCAGTTTTTATCGAAAACGCCATCCGTTCAAGAATTACTCGAATATCAGGTTTCGGAACAATCACAGCAGCGTTTACAACGCCTATTGGCATTGAATGAAGCGGGAATATTGTCTGGGGCTGAGCAACTGGAATTGGATGAGTTACAACGAATTGAACATATTATTATCATGCTTAAAGCGCAAATTGCAAAACAATAGGAGGTTCACTTGTCATCTGACATATCTGTTCGTTTGCGCCAATTAGTTATCCTACGTGCGGGTGAACGTTGCGAATATTGTTTATTACCACAGTCAGTTTCTTTACATAAACACGAACCTGATCATCTTGTGCCACGCCAACATGGTGGGACAACTGAAGCAAGTAATCTTGCGTTAGCTTGTATGCGGTGCAACCGTTATAAAGGACCCAATGTTGGATCGTTTGATCCCTTGACAGGAAAATTGGTTCCATTTTTTAATCCGCGCACTCAAGATTGGACAAAACATTTTGAATTAGATGGGGCTTTAATCCTCCCCCTCACGGCTGAGGCACGAGTTACTGTTAAAATCTTACGGCTTAATGATGAAAATCGTGTTGTTGAACGACAACGCTTATTGGAAGCCGGCATATATGATGGTTCAGAAAAGTGTTGGCCAATATTTTCTTGAGATATTCAATAATGTCCAATTGATAATCACGACTATAATTACGATTTTAAAGCTAGCAAAGAAAACAATTAAGAAACTAACATACAAGCTAAATAACGAGCGTAGGGTGCGTCCTACGCACCAGTGAGCCCCCCCAAAAAAGGTTAATTGTGGGTTTTGAAACTGAGCAAAATCTTGTGGATTTTCAAGATCAAAATAATGATTGGCTTGAAATTGTCTCGCTAAGGTGGTTTTCCCGGATTGCCGGGTACCTAATAAGGCTGTCACTCTATATGTGGATAGCCTTTTTTTAATTTCTGCATAATCAAAGTGACGCTGAATGATCATTTACTTAGAACTCCATCATTGAAATTTCGGCGATTATAACCGAGTTTTCAATGATTGTCATCTTTGATAAAGATTTTAAATAACCACATAATTTATATATGTACGGAATATCGGGTTAATGACAAAAGTGCAACCATTTTTCTCCTCATATTCGGGGATGCCTGGGTAAATTATTAACTGATGTTACGCATTCTCCTTCCGCCCCCTCGTTCCGCCCCTCGTTCCCAAGCTCCCGCTTGGGAATGCCTGTCGCGACGCTCTGCGTCGCGGTTTGCGAAGCAAACCTAGTCGATGGCTCCGATCAACCATCAGGGACGCTTCGCCAGAGCGTCGCGACAGGCATTCCCAAGCAGGAGCTTGGGAACGAGGGGGCGTAACATCACTTAAAATTTATGATTCAGTACTTAAATCACTCAATGGTTTTGCCCCAACCATTTTTTTGACATTTTCAGTTGATTGAACCCTTTTGCCTCTCAATTCTTCAACCATTTGATGAAGTTTAAAGGCACGCACTAAAGGATGTTCTTTAATTGGTTTGCCAACGATTTTTTTGATTCTACCAGTGTCAAATTTGTCTTGTTGCATGTTATTTATGGAGGGTTTGTAGTATTTGTACATCTAATTTGTCTTTATGTCTTAGTGAATGTTTTTTCAGTTCAATAAGCCCTTCAGCGTTTAAATAACTGATGTTACGCACTCTCGTTCCCAAGCGGGAGCTTCAATGCCATTAAGTTAAGCCAATAACCGCGCAAAGCAACGCTTTGCCCTTAACTTAATGGCAATGAAGCAGGAGCTACCTGATATGGCTGGAAGACCAGCTACATGCCTTCAAATGGTTCAGATTTATCTGAGTCAGCCTGAATCCACGGATTAATGAAGAAGTCGGAAATCCGAGACTTCCAAATTAAACCTCCACTCAAGGCTATGAAGAAAATGAGTGCATACGGTATCAGGTCTTTTACATCACTAACACAATAGTGTTCTTCGCAAATTGCTAATGCTATAAGCAAAGGCAAACCGCCCACTATCATAGTGATCCACCAAATGTGGAACAATAGAACAACATGACTAACAAAATTCATCAGGCTAATAGAAAACTTATGGGAAGAATTTTCTCTAAAGATTCTCATAAGCCTAACGAAAGCTGCGAGACGGCGGGGATTCCAAGAAAAGGTAAAAGATTTTAACCAATTATTAAAAACTTTCTTCTTTGAAATACCATGTCCGTCATCAGAATCAACATCAATAAACATCTTCTTTTTTTTCTCTAATTTTTCTTTCACTTTCATTTTCTCTTTTGGAAGGTAATATCTCATTCATGGAAATGCCAGTTATTTTACGCACTGGTTTTCCACCCACAATAACTACAAGGATTATATTTAAAAAAGGATAAGTCAAAACCTAATCAAAACCA
>CAYFOB010000258.1:4843-6254 GCA_964344525.1 uncultured Thiomargarita sp. | reverse complement strand
AAGCGCGGCTGGGCGACTCCAAAATGTGGTAAAACTTGTGAACGGGTACTTATTACTTCTCTACTTGACTAATGAGCCTTATTTTGCAATGCAAAATAACAAGATTGCTATATGTTGGCAAGTAAAATTTGAATAATATAGTCCACCAAAATATTGATAACTATTGATAATTGTGGACAATGGGCCCACTTCCCTCGAAATATTGGCTTGCCAGAATTTGGTTAACACTTGACTCAAATTTCAATCGTGGGTATCATTACCCGAGTGCGAAACTTGGCCACCTTTGAACTTGGCCTCTCAAAGGTTGGGACTATTTGTTAGTAGTCATACATAGAATCGCGCCTGTAATCAGGGCCAAAAAAAAGTAACCCTAAGTTTTCATTAGACGAGGGGATCTGGGGCTGATAGTTCCCTTATTCAATAATTATACATGTTAACCCATTTGTTAACCTGTCAATATTTATCAATAAAATTTCTATCTGATCATAGGTACCTAATTCATCTTTAAACATATGTTCAGTGGTGGCAAAAATAAAATGCTTTTCTGCCAACCAATTTTTTAGTAAATGATATAGTTTTAAACGCCTGCCTGCTTTGGCTTCGATCAGAAAAATGACGGACAGGATTGAAAATCCTGTCCTGTCGCGAATTTACACAGCTGGAATACGTACATAAAATGTGCTTCCGTTTCCCTCCTCACTTTCTACCCTAATCAATCCATCGTTTTTTTCGACAAACTCTTTGCATAAAAGTAAACCTAAACCAGTGCCCGTTTCATTGGCGGTTCCTTTTGTGGAATGCGCGACGTCCATTTTGAACAATTTGTCAATGTCTTGGGGTGTCATACCAATTCCATTGTCTTTTATTGAGATTTCAACTTCTTTGTCCATTTTGATAGCTGAAATTTCCACCAGGCCATTTGTTGGGGTGAATTTGATCGCATTGGAAAGTAAGTTTCGGATTACTGTGTCAAACATCTGTGTATCTGCCAACACTTTGCTTTGATCAATATAAGAAATTATATTGATATTTTTTTGTTTGGCTTGGTTGTCTAGGAGGTTAATATTTCGCTCTACAAGAGACTTTAATTCCAATGTTGCAGGTTGCGCTTTAATTCTGCCTGTTTGCACTCTTGACCATTCAAGGAGGTTCATCAATAAGTTATACCCCCTTTCTGAGCTTTGTTGGAGTAACGGTAAATAAGCCTCTACCTTACTTGCATCGCTTTTTTTAGCGACTAACAAGTCCAATAATCCCACAATGCCACTGAATAGGTTCCCTAAATCGTGCGCGATGATAGAGAAAAATTTGTCTTTAGTGGTTAGGGCGCATCGAAGCTCTTCTTCAGTTGTTTTGAGTTTGAGATGCGTATTGACTCGCGTTATCAACTCTTTCTGATTGAAGGGTTTGG
>CAYFOB010000258.1:0-4782 GCA_964344525.1 uncultured Thiomargarita sp. | reverse complement strand
AAAACGCATCCGATAGCCTTCTTCTGTCAACGTATTCCCCAAAACTTGGAGATTTTGTGGATTGTCATCCACAATTAAGATTAGTTTTTTCTGGTTCATAAGTCTTTTAAGCGTTTTATCATTTTAGGAAATTCATTTAAGGTATTTTCAATATTTTCTATATCAAATTCTTGAGTCACTTCACTCAATTTTTCACCATAAAGAGTCACATAAGAGATATTTGATTCTTTTCCTAAGCGTATGATATTCTCTGAAAATTCTTTAATATCATCTATATCCAATATCTCATTTAAATCATCCCAGATTCCTTTTAATTTTTCCAATTTTTTGATTAATTCTGGCAGTTTATCTCTTTCAGAAGGGGTCATATTTGTTAAATTGTTACCCCCATTCGTTTCGATAGCCGGTTGCTTGATTGTGTGTTTTAAATAGTGTGATAATTCTGTTAAAAGTTCTGGAATTGAGACGGGTTTGTATAAATATCCATCAAAACCATAGGCCTTGATTTGTGATTCGTCGTTCACTTTTTGCGTAGCAGTCAAAGCAATAATTGGTATATTTTGGGTGCTTGGATTATTTTTCAACCGTTTGGTTGCTTCATAGCCATCCATAATAGGCATTCTAATGTCCATTAAAATGATATCTGGATGGTATTCTTTTGCAAAGAGTAGGCTTTTTTGCCCATCCTGGGCTTCAATCACTTCCAGATTGACTTGAAATAACCATTCTTTGATGAGATCACGGTTGGACTCAATATCATCAACAACCAATACTCTGGCATGTTCAAAGGAAAAGTTTTTTAAATCAAAAGTGTCATTGTCTTTTACAGCTGGCATTGTGCTAGGTATCACCACGTCCCGTAAAGTGATTTCAAAAACGCTTCCTTGGTTAACTTGGCTGTGGACGAAAATATTACCATCCATCATCTCAACCAAACGTTTACTAATAGCTAATCCCAATCCGGTACCACCATATTTTCGGGTGCTTTGACCATCTTGCTGTTGAAAAGCGTCAAAAACTTTGGTTTGCTGCTCTTTGGGAATACCAATGCCAGTATCTTCCACCGTGATAATTAAATCTATTTTGCTAGTGTCTTTTTCTTTATAGCATTTTTGGACGCTTAGTTTGATATGCCCTTGGTCAGTAAATTTAATGGCATTGCCAATCAGGTTGAGTAGCACTTGTCTTAGACGAGTTTCATCTAATTCTAGTGTGGGCGGTAAGGTCTTATCTATTTCTTTGAGGAATTCCAAGCCTTTTTCGGCTATTTTGAGTGCAAAAATCTGTTCTAATTCTGCAAAAAGAATAGCTGGATTGATCGCCTCATATTGAATTTCAAGCCGTCCTGCCTCAATTTTTGAAAGGTCTAGTATATCATTAATCAAAGTCAGTAGTGCTTTCCCTGCGGTTTGAATTGAGGAAAGATAGTTTTTCTGCTTTTTATCTGTGATCATGTTTGATAAAAGATCTGAAAAACCGATAACGGCATTCATGGGGGTGCGGATTTCATGGCTCATATTAGCCAGAAATTCGCTTTTGGCATGATTGGCAGCATCAGCTGCTTCTTTGGCTTTTTTTAAGGCAATTTCTACTTGCTTGCGATCGGTGATGTCACGCGCCGCTGCCAGGACGTATTGAATATCTTCCCTTGTGATCAAACCTAAAATCATTTCGCTTGGAAAAGTTGTTCCATCTTTTCGTCGTTGTATTCCTTCTAACCTGAGTTGCATACCCACTGTCATTTGTGACCAAATGGCCTGCCATTTGGACAAGCCTGTACCAATTTCTATGTCTGGCATAGAGAATGTTAATAATTCTTCGCGGGTATATCCCACACTGTCACAGGCACTTTGATTGACATCAACAAATTGACCCGTCATATTATGGACGAAAATGGCATCTGCGGCTTGTTCAACCAAACTGCGAAACCGTTCTTCACTTTCTCGCAACGCCTTTTCTGCTTTTTTACGCTTGCTAACGTCTTCAATCATGGCTAAACAATAAATGGGCGTTTCGTTATCATAAAAACACGAAATCGTCATATTTCCCCAAAGTAATTGTCCATTTTTTTTAAGGTATCGTTTCTCCATTTGTAAAGAGGAGATTTTACGATTGAATAATTCTCTCATCGCTTCTTGATTGTTGGAAATGTCCTCTGGATAGGTAATGTCAGCAATCGTTAAACTCATCAATTCCAGTTTGGTATAGCCCAACATTTGGCAAACGGTTTGATTGACTTTGAGAAAATGCGTCTCTATATCAGTAATAACGATACCAAGCGGCGCTTCCTCAAAGATTTTGCGAAACCGCTCTTCATTGATACGCAATTGTTCTTCTGCAAACTTGCGGTCTGTGATATCCAGCATGGTACCCACCATGCCCACAATGATCCCTTCAGCATTTCGATAAGGTACCTTTGTTGTAATAACCCATCTGCTTTTCCAGTCATTATTTGTCATCGATTCTTCAATGTTGCGGATTGATTGGCCAGATTTCATTATCTGCTGGTCACATTGCTGGTAAAGTTCTGCTTGTTTTTGAGGAAATAAATCATAATCCGTTTTGCCTGCAAACTCCTCTTCATTGAGCCCCAACATGTTAGCCAATGCCCTGTTTGCTGCCAAGTAATTTGATTGGCAATCCTTGAAATACACAAAGGCAGGAATAGAATCCAAAAGTGCTTTTTGGCGTTCTGCATGTTCTCGCAATGCGATTTCTGCTTGTTTACACTCTGTATGATTTCTGAGTGCCGTGATTCCATATGTTAGATCAGCGACGAGTTCTTCAAACAGGAATATCGTATCTGCATCAAAAGCATCCGCCTCTGTGGCATAAACATTTATTGCACCAATGGTTTCTTTGTTGAGATTCAAGGGTATTGCCATTGATGAAATATATCCGCCTTGTATGGCGTGTTGATGCCAAGGTCCTTGTTTGGGTTCTTTTAAAATATTTTTAACAAAACACGATTGTCCCGTTCTAATTGCTTTACTTATTGGGCTTTGACCAAATTCGTTATCTCCCCAACTGATGGTGACATTTTCCAAATAACCCATTCCTGCCTGTGCGATAGGACGTACCGTTTTTTTGGCATCATTTTCTGCAAACCCAATCCACACCAAGCGATAGCCAATGATATGCACAAGCACTTGGCATATTTTATGAAACAAAGTGTCTTCATCAAGTGCATGGATCAAAACTTGGCGACATTCTGTCATTGCCTTGAGTGCATGATGGGCTTTTTTAAGCGCTTGTTCTGCTCGCTTGCGTTCTTCAATTTCTAATGTGAGTTTATCGTTGGTTTCTTCTAAATCAAGCGCAATGCTTTGTATTCCTGTTTTTTGCCGTTCAATTTCCTTAATACGTTGCGCCAATTCAACCGTTCTGCTGGCAACCTTTGCCTCTAGTGTTTTATGATGATTTTTCAATGCCTTTTGGGACTGTTTGAATTTAGTCGCCATGCTATCAAACGCTTTTGAAAATTCTCCAATTTCATCCTTTGAATTGATAGTGACTTGATAATCCCAATCTCCTTGTTCAATTTTTTGAATCTTTTTCTGCAATTTTAAAATTGGACGTGTTATTGTTTCTGTGACGAAAATCGCAAGTATGATTCCTCCACCTAAAAAAATAATAAAAAAACCAAGCAATAACCCAATAAGCACATTAACAGGCGCGAAGGTTGTTTGTTTTTCTGCTAACAAATACCATTCTACGCCTTTAATGGCACGAAATATCCCAATAACCTCTTTGTTGTGGTAATTTTTGTAAGTGCCTATTTTGGGCATTTTGTCTTCTAGCCATTTTTTGACAGAATCCATTTTGAATTTCAAAAATGTATTTTCAACAAATTTTGAGGGTGTAATCATATAACCCTCTTTGTTTATGAGGTATATTTCTCCCGTTTCTCCTAAGCCCGTTGTGGTGATTTCGTATAATTCGGTTGTTTTTATATTGAGAACGACAATGCCAACCAATTCATCATCGAGTCTAATCGGCGCGGATATGCTAAAAACGATGGTATCTGTTATTTTTGAAAAATGAATATCTTTGATATAAACATCCTCTTTCGCATGTGCTAATATTTTTACATTCTCCACCTGGTTAGTTGGTAAATGTGGATGACTGGATGCAATGGCATTGCCCTGTTTATCTAACACTTCCACGCCAGAAATATCGTCAGAAATTGAAATTAAGGTTTTTATCCGGTGATTAGCAGGCGCAATTTTTTGCTTTGTAACAGCCTCCACAAAAGTCTGATCAGTTGTTAACACTTTCACTAATTCGATTTTTTCATTTAAAAGTGTTTCAATATTGCGTGCTTTTGATGTTGCAATATTTTCTAAATGATTGTAAACCTCTGTTTCAATTATATTTCTTGAAATAATGCTACTAATGGTGATGGCGACAGAACCTGCTATTAATATCACCGCTAAAATCATCATTGAAATTTTTGTTTGAATTTTCATTTGTTGATTAATGTTGCCTTATTCTAAATAACTGATGACTTTTTTAAAGTGGATAGATTGTCCAGATATGTTTTCAAACTGAGGGGCACGTTTTTTTAAAATAAGACGCTAATGTTGGTATCCCCGTCGTGCTTAAACACATTGTTGATGCGCTTGATAAAGCGCAACATAATAATGATATTGGCCAGTCAAGGTGACTGTTAATGATAGCATGACTTCATAAAAATCTTAAGGAAAAATTGAATAATTGATGTCACGCATCTTGTTTCCAAACTCCATCAGGCAAAAACCGTAAATAACTACAAGGATTACT
>CAYFOB010000257.1:3029-6261 GCA_964344525.1 uncultured Thiomargarita sp. | reverse complement strand
CCTTCGCTAAGCTTTGGACTCCAAAATGTGTGAAAACTTGTGAACGGGTACTTATTATGCTGTGCGTATTTCAAAACCGTGAAAATATCAACTTCTAGTGCCTAGAAAATTGACCGCGCTAAGTATAAATCAGTAAAGTACTGGTCATTGAGGTTGGTAACTCACCTTTGTCTGGGTGACTGTTCAAAAAAAGGAAGTGTTTTGTTTGGATTTGGTTGCCTGAGCCACTTGAAACCACTCATTTAAACGCCTTTCTGCCTCCTTTACACCAACACGCTTTAAGGCAGAAAAAAGTTGGATACTTGTCTCCCCTGATAATTGTTGACGCACTTGCTGTAACACAGCACAGCCTTTGCCATGACTGATTTTATCCGCTTTGGTGAGCAGTACATGTACTGGCATGTTGGAAAGGCGGCACCAGTTGAGCATATGTTGGTCAAATTCTGTGAGCGGGTGGCGCACATCCATCATCAAAATCAGTCCACGCAAGCTGTTGCGCGTGTGTAAATAGCGTTCTAAGGTTTGTTGCCATTGTTGTTTAACAGCCAATGGGACTTTGGCAAATCCATAGCCAGGTAAGTCCACTAAACGGCGGTTTTCATCTAATTTAAAAAAAATGATTTGTTGAGTACGTCCTGGCGTTTTACTGGTGCGGGCTAATGTTCGTTGTCCTGTAATGACATTGATTGCACTTGATTTGCCCGCATTGGAGCGCCCCGCAAAGGCGACTTCAAATCCTTTGTCTTCAGGGAGCTGAGATATTTTATGGGCGCTGAGTAAATAGCTGGCTTGTCGGTAAAGTGTTGCGGATTCCATAATTTTTTTTAGTGACTAAGAGCTTCGCTAAGCTTGGAACGAAAACGATCAATCTTTTTTTCGTTCCAAGCTCAGCGAAGCAAAATCAAGTAATTTCCCTAAAAACCAGAGGCTTGGACGGTTTAGGTTTAGGAGCCTGTGCGCTTTCAAAGTCGAATTCCAGCTTATCATCCACTTCACGTACTCGCACATGTCCTCCATTTTCCAATTTGCCAAACAGGAGCTCCTCAGCCATTTGCTTTTTGATTTTTTCCTGAATCAAACGTGCCATGGGACGCGCGCCCATTTTGGCATCATAGCCATGTTTCGCCAACCAGCGTCGTGCAGCCTCGTCTACTTCAATGGTGACATTTTTGCTCTCTAACTGAGTTTCCAGTTCAATGACAAATTTATCCACCACATGTCCGATGATTTCGGGCGTTAGGGCTTGAAATTGCACAATCGCATCAAGACGATTGCGAAATTCTGGCGTAAAAGTGCGTTTAATGGCTTCCATCATGTCGGTGGTATGATCTTGCGGGCTAAATCCCATGGAAGACCGACTGGCTTGCTCAGCGCCTGCATTGGTTGTCATCACTACCACGACATGACGAAAATCGGTTTTGCGTCCATTAGTATCCGTCAATGCGCCATGATCCATCACTTGTAATAACAAATTAAAAACATCAGGGTGAGATTTTTCAATTTCGTCCAGCAGCAACACCGCGTATGGATTTTTATTAATGGCTTCGGTGAGTAATCCGCCTTGCTCAAAACCAACGTAGCCAGGCGGCGCCCCAATTAAACGCGAAACAGTATGCCGCTCCATGTACTCAGACATGTCAAAACGGAGCAATTCTATGCCCATAATGCGTGCCAACTGGCGTGTCACTTCCGTTTTACCAACCCCAGTTGGTCCCACAAACAAAAAGGAACCAATCGGCTTTTTGGGATCGCCTAAGCCTGAGCGAGACATTTTAATGGCTGTTGCCAACGTTTCAATCGCCGCCTCTTGCCCATAAACCACCATTTTCAAGCTTTGTTCAAGATTTTTTAAAGTTTCTTTGTCAGAGACGGAGACATTTTTTGGCGGAATACGGGCAATTTTGGCAACAATGTCTTCAATGTCTTTAACCTCAAGCAATTTTTTGCGCTTTGAAGGGGGCTGTAAACGTTGCCCTGCACCGGCTTCATCAATCACATCAATGGCTTTATCAGGCAAATGTCGATCATTGATATAGCGTGCTGATAATTCTGAGGCAGCACGCAAGGCTTGGGGCGCATATTTCAACCCATGATGCTCCTCAAAACGAGATTTTAGTCCCTGTAAAATTTGTACACTCTCTTCAACAGAGGGCTCATTAACCTCAATTTTTTGAAAACGACGCGATAAAGCATGATCTTTTTCAAAAATGCCACGATATTCCTGATACGTTGTTGAACCAAGACATTTAATTTCACCAGCTGCTAACATGGGTTTAAGCAAATTAGAAGCATCCATGGTACTGCCTGAAGCCGCTCCAGCACCAATGATGGTATGGATTTCATCAATAAACAAAATAGCGCTGGGCAATTTACCCAATTCGACAAGGACAGCTTTGAGACGTTTTTCAAAATCCCCACGATACTTTGCGCCAGCCAATAACACGCCCATATCTAAAGAATAAATGACACTCTCAGCTAAAACCGCTGGTACTTTTTCCTCGGTGATCAATTTTGCTAAGCCCTCAGCGATAGCGGTTTTCCCCACGCCAGCTTCACCAACTAACAAGGGATTATTTTTGCGCCGCCGACATAAAATTTGCAAAGCGCGTTCTATCTCACGTTGTCGCCCAATCAGTGGATCAATTTTGCCCGCCTTGGCTTGTTCATTCAAATTAACGGTATAAACTTCTAAAGGATTTTTTTTGGCAGCAGATTCACCGCCTTGTTGTTCTTCTTCCCGTTCTCCCAAGACATCTGTATTATTATTGTTGTCAATTTTGGAAATACCATGAGAAATGTAATTAACAACATCAAAGCGAGTGACTTCTTGTTTCTCAAGAAAATATATGGCTTGTGATTCACGTTCTGAGAAAATAGCGACTAATACATTTGCGCAAGTCACTTCCTTTTTGCCTGAAGATTGCACATGAAAAAGGGCACGTTGCATAACCCGTTGAAAACCGAGAGTAGGCTGTGTCTCTCGTTGAAAATTGATGGAAAATTTGGGGGTTGTTTCTTCTATAAAATGAGACAAATCGTTGTTAAGTTCATTCAAATTTGCGCCACAAGCCTGCAAAATTTCAACAACTTCCTTATCCCTCAGCAACACCAGCAACAGGTTTTCCACCGTCATAAATTCATAACGCTTTTTACGTGCCGTCTGAAAAGCGGAATGCAGGGTTACTTCAAGCACTTTGCTTAACATATTTTAAAACCTCTTAATTATAGAAAA
>CAYFOB010000257.1:0-2991 GCA_964344525.1 uncultured Thiomargarita sp. | reverse complement strand
TTTTGAGCGCCTCAAATTTATGAACGCCCCTAGTACCCTGCCAATTTTGTCTGCTCGGAGTCCAAACTTTAGTTTGGGACAGCCAAACTAAAATTAAAGCATTGCGGTGTGCGTACCTCTTGAGAGGGGCTGGGGTGTGTTAGGCTCTTTATACTTTCTCCATCTGACAAAGGAGGGGATGCTCGTTTTCACTGGCATAATCATTGACTTGAGTTACTTTGGTTTCTGCAACGTCGCGAGTATAAGTTCCACAAATACCTTTGCCATTTGTATGTACTTGTAACATCACACGGGTAGCTAAATCATGATCCATGCAAAAAAATATTTCTAATACCTCAACAACGAAATCCATCGGAGTGTAATCATCATTCAAGAGCACCACTCTATATAGCGGTGGACGCTTAAGTTTTGGTTTTGCCTCTTGAACAGCAACATCATCATCATGCGTTATATCAGGGAACTGTGCCATAGTACTTTCATTATTTATATTTAATCAATGTAAAATGTTTATAGCTAATGACAATTCCTGTGAGCCAACAAAAATCTATTAACCAACTCAAAAAACATTTTGATGTACAAAAGGAAAAATTTCAAGTATGGCAATCTCTGAAGACTCAAGAAAAAACCCACCAGCCAGTTTATTACGCTGCTTTATTGCAATGGTTTACGATAGTTTCTTACTATTTTCTGTGCTATTTTTTGCAGCTGCCATAGCCTATCCAATCACTCAAGGACAAATCAGTTTAGGCTACCAGATTTATTTATTATTGGTGTGTTTTCTTTATTTTGCATGGTCATGGTTACATGGTGGACAAACATTGGGCATGAAAGCATGGCGAATTCGATTGCAATCCATTGATGGCACGCCGGTGACTTGGCGACGAGCCCTACTACGTTTTTCGATGGCGATTATCTCATGGCTGGCATTAGGGATAGGATTTCTTTGGCTGATTGTGAAGCAACAAACTTGGCATGATTGGGCATCGGATACGCGCATAGTGTTATGCCCTAAAAAGGTGTCGCGCTAAGAAATAAAAAAAGCCCTCAAATCGTTAGTTAAACTTGAGGGCTTTTTTATTGAACTTTGTTAAAATAACAAGGAAAATTTATCAACAAGAAAGGTAATTTTTATGGTTTGGGAAGTTGAATATACTGACGAGTTTGGTGAATGATCATTGGTATGAAACTTACATACGAATAGCTGATAAATTATACGATGCACATTTAGATAATTTTAAAAAATGAAAGTTATTGATATAGTTTTGACATCAATTCATTTTCTATGTCAATAAAGGCAGTTTGCAGTATTTGGCAAAATCATGATGATATACCTGATTTACACGAAATGCGCCGTTCTGCAGAGCGTATTTATTCCAAACAAAAATAGGAGTGTTATTACGTGGAAGTTCTAAGCAATTACATCAATCAACTCAATAGCATCGTTTGGGGTCCACCCATGTTGGCACTCATTTTAGGCACAGGCATTTTTCTGATGCTTGGGTTGCGATTTATGCCATTTCGTCAGTTGGGATACGGGTTTCGTATGCTTTGGCAGGGGCGTGTCGGTAGTGGGGATGGCGATATTACGCCTTTTAATGCATTAATGACTTCGCTTTCTGCAACTGTTGGTACAGGTAATATTGCTGGTGTAGCCACAGCAATTTTTTTGGGGGGACCAGGTGCATTGTTTTGGATGTGGTGTACCGCTTTAGTGGGGATGGCGACTAAGTATGCTGAAGCTGTTTGTGCAGTGCACTATCGTGAAACAGATGAAAAAGGTAATCATGTCGGTGGTCCCATGTACTACATTAAAAATGGTTTAAAAAGCCATTGGACTTGGTTGGGCACTGCTTTTGCGATATTTGGTGCTGTGGCGGGATTTGGCATCGGCAACACGGTGCAAGCCCATTCCGTTGCTGATGTGTTGCACGCCTCATTTGGTATTCCAACCTTGGCAACTGGTGTAATATTAGCAGTGTTGGTGGGGATTGTCTTGATTGGTGGCATTCGCTGGATTGCTGAAGTAGCGGGCAAGCTTGTACCGATAATGGCTATTTTATATATTGTTTGTGGCGTAGTGGTTTTAGCGATGAATGCTGCTGAAATACCTAAAGCCTTTGAAATGATTTTCACCTATGCCTTTACACCAGCGGCGGCAACCGGTGGTTTTGCTGGCGCAGCCGTTTGGGCAGCAATTCAGTTCGGTGTGGCACGCGGGGTATTTTCCAATGAAGCCGGTTTGGGCAGCGCACCGATAGCGCATGCAGCAGCGCGCACAAATAACCCGGTACAACAAGGCGTCATTGCCATGCTTGATCCGTTGATTGATACCATTTTGATTTGTACCATCACCGGTTTAGTCATTATTATTTCAGGAGAATGGACGAGTGGCGTATCAGGCGCACCATTATCATCAGCCGCATTTGAACATGCCTTACCAAATTTTGGTGGTTATATGGTCACCATTGGATTGGTCTTGTTTGCGTTTACAACACTCTTAGGATGGAGTTTTTACGGCGAAAAATGTGTGGAATACCTTTTTGGCATCAAATCTATCATCCCGTTTCGCTTATTATGGGTGATAGTGGTACCAGTTGGCGCGATGGGAAACTTGGAATTCATTTGGCTAGTTGCAGACACACTCAATGCCTTAATGGCGCTACCTAACTTGGTTGCTTTATTATTGCTAAGTCCGGTGATATTTAAGTTGAGTCGTGAATATTTTAGTTAACTGATGTTACGCACTCTCCTTCTCAACCTTGCGAATAACAGAAAGCGATTACTTTTAAAACCACTAAGTAATCGCTTTCCGTTATTCGGAGAACTACAAGGATTTAGCCACGGATAAACCAATTCTTTATTCAGGATTTATAGGATGATTTATCGTTCACCTACAATCTTGCCATCAGCCAATAGCTTGTAAATCCGAGCCGGTGATAAATTAAACCGCTCGGACGCCTGCTTAATAGTTAGCTTTTCCATGTTGGTCTC
>CAYFOB010000256.1:0-6319 GCA_964344525.1 uncultured Thiomargarita sp. | reverse complement strand
GCCACAGGCATTCCCAACCAGGAGGTTGGGAACGAGGATGCGTAACATCAGTTAAATAATATTTTGTCGTTTTAAAGGAGTCAATAATGAGACATTTTAGTTCTTATGGTCCAATTGATTGTGAAGAGCATTTTTGTGTTCAACGTACAGCCCAAGTTGAAAAAGGTGTTGACCAGCTCATTGGCAAACCAGAAAAAGGTGGACATTATTTCACCATTTGGGCACCGCGTCAAACGGGCAAAACTTGGTTAATGAGACAAATACAACAAGCCATTGAACTAAAATATCCTGACGAATTTGCGGTTTTTAATTTTTCACTTGGCGCATTGAGAGGGATGAGTTTTACGCCTTCTGAACAATCAGATTTTCCAGAAAAGTTTGGTGAGCTGCTTCAGGGAAAATTACCTGGCAAACCGATTGTTTCTAGCTGGAAAGCCTTCAGTGATTTATTTTCAAAAACGGAAGGTTTGTGGGATCGTCCACTGATTTTATTAATTGATGAAGTGGATACCATGCCACTTTCATTGATAGATTTCATGGTGGCGCAATTTCGGGAAATGTACCTTAATCGCCAAAACAATTGGTTGCATGGATTGGCACTGGTTGGCGTTCGGGCAGTGCTGGGCATTGAAAGTCAACGGGGTTCACCGTTTAACGTTCAAAAATCGTTGAAAGTGCCCAATTTAACCCTCCCAGAAGTCAGAGAGTTATATCATCAGTACACAGAAGAAAGTGGGCAACAGATTGACACCGTCGTGGTGAACAAAATTTATTATTCAACGAATGGGCAACCTGGTTTAGTTTCATGGTTTGGTGAGCTGTTGACTGAAAAGTATAATCCTGGAATTAATAAAACGATTGATCAGAAAAGTTGGAAACTGGTTTGGCATAAGGCACGTTTTGTTGAACAAAATAATACTATTATGAATTTGATAGCTAAAGCCCGTATGCCGGAATATCAAGGCTTTTTAATGGAACTGTTTACCCAGGCCAACAGGCCATTTTCTTTTCATGATCCTTTGTGTAGCTATCTGTATCTTCATGGTATTATCACATCAGAAACTATAGAGCAAGCATCAGGAGCGCTGAGAGAAATTGGGCTATTTTCTTCACCCTTTATTCAAGATTGTCTTTATCACGCATTGAGTCGGGAAATCGTCGGGCGGGGCGCGTCGATTCTTGCTTTACAGCCGTTGGATGATTTGGCAGATGTTTTTACAGCTAACGCACTCAACTTACCGGCTTTATTGGCAAGGTATAAGGACTATCTGGCTCGTCTCAAAGTCAAAGGGATTAATCCCTGGAAGGAGCAGCCCCGTCGGAAAACGGATTTCAAATTAACAGAGGCGGTTGGACATTTTCATCTTTTTAGCTGGCTTTCTGAGGCTGTCCAAGACGATTGTGTTGTGAGCCCGGAATTTCCAATTGGTAAAGGGCAAGTTGATCTTCATCTTCAATGTGGTGATCAACAGGGCATTATTGAAGTCAAAAGCTTTGTTAAAAAATCTCAACTCAAATCGGATCAAGAGCAAGCGGCTGACTATGCGAAAAATTTAGGGCTTTCAAGTGTAACCATTGCGCTATTTATTCCGGTGCTTGATGAAACGGTGCTTGAAACGTTGTCAACTACTGAGAGGGTGAATGGAATAGAGGTGAATATTGTGGCGATTGGGTGGGTTTGAAAATCGCTGTCTGAATCAACTCAAGTTCCTTTAATCATGCCAATAACGACGCATTGCCTCACGCGCTAAAATAGGGCTAGAAATGCCACGCGCTGATAATCGAAACTGAATAGCCCCCGCCTGTGCCGTATCCCATACTGACACGCCACGACGACGATAGCGCTCCACAACAGATTTTTTGGGATGTCTAAAGTAATTACGATAGCCAACAGAAAATAAAGCGATTGTCGGTTGTACCGCATCAATAAAGATTTCGCTTGAAGAGGTGCCGCTCCCATGATGTGGTACGATGAGAATATCCGCCTTTAATTCAGTTTTTTGTACTAAACGATATTCTACCGTTTTTTCAATATCCCCCGGCAATAATATGGCACCCCCAGTACTGCTTACCTTTAATACGCAGCTATGATTGTTACCCTTTCCGGTGGCGTGGGGGGGATGTAAGATTTGAAAATCAACGTCATCCCAACGCCAACGTTGCCCTGCTTGACAGCGCTTACTGTCTTTAAATTGTTCTGGCGCACTGGTTAGCACTTCTGTTACGGCTAAATTTTTCAACACACTTTCTGCCCCGCCACTATGATCATTATCGCCATGGCTAATCAATAATTTGTCAACTTGGTGTATTCCCTTGGTACGCAAAAAAGGGACGACTACCGCGTCGCCAGTATTAAAGCCACTCCTGAATTTTGGTCCAGTGTCATACACCAGCACATAATTTTTTGTGCGTATCACTGCCGCTAAACCTTGTCCAACATCCAGCAGAGTAAACCAAACTTCGTCACGATTAGGATGGACGGGAGGTGTGAAAAAAATGGGTAGTAGCCATATAATGCCTAACCATCGTGCTGGAAAACCGCGTGGCAGCAATAAAATAGCGCTGCCTATCATTGCAACCAATATCGCCCACAATGGGGGGATAGCTTGTCGCCATACGCTCAGATGAGCAAGCCAATCTATAGAAACCCAAAGCGCATCAAACGTGAATGCAGCCGTTTGCAATAAACCAGCGCCTAATGCAGGTAATGGCACAATGATTGCTGTTCCTAGCAAAGTTAATGGCAAAATCACAAAAGAAATCCAAGGAACCGCAATCAGGTTAGCGAAAAATGAAGTTAAAGAGATAAAATTGAATAAAAATAAAGAAACAGGGAGCAAACCTAACAATAGCACCCATTGCATTCGCAAAAGCAAAAAATGTGACCACCAAGAAAAATTTAATGATTGTTTGCCACTCAAAGCATACACAAGAATTGTTACCGTGCCAAATGATAGCCAAAAACTAATGCTCATTACTGACAATGGATCGTATAACAACACCAACAACAAAGCCAATGTTAATTTATGGGACACAGCAACTGTGCGGGCGAACATGAGACTTGACACTGCCACCGCTACCATGATTAAGGCGCGTTGTGTGGGCAAAGAAAATCCTGCTAATAGTGCATACAAAAAAGCCGTTAACAAACTTAATAAGGCAGCAAAATGGGGAACTGGTAACCATAAGGCAACCTGGCTAGGATATAACCAACGATATGCTAGCCAAATTAATAATATCGTGAGAAATGTAATCGAACCAATATGTAAACCAGAAATCGCAACTAAATGAGCAGTGCCAGTCAATAGCAAAGTATCCCGTTGTTGTTGGGAAATGCCTTGTTTTTCACCCAAAGCTAATGCGAGGAGTATTTCTGTGCTTGGTGAATCGCCTAATGCTTTTCGTATCTTTTCTGCCAAATGGTAACGCAGATTGTCTATACTAAATAGTGATGGCTCACTTAACAAACGATGCTCACCACGCACATAACCTGTTGCTTGTATGCGATTTTGAAATAACCATTTTGAATAGTCATACACACCCGGATTGAGCAGTCCACGTGCCCGCTTTAAGCGCACCGTTAATTGCCATCGTTGTCCAGGGCGTAATGATTGTGGGGGATCGCCATCCCAGTACAAACGCAAATGTCCGGGATTAGGCCAGTCTTTGAAGGGAATAGGGGCAAACTCAAAACGCCAACTTTGGTCATATCGCCTTTGTACAGGTAAACTAATGATCGTACCAATCATAGCGATATTTTGCCCTTCAAGATTATTAGGGATTTTTTGTGCTAATATCATATCAGCTCGCCACACCGTCCATAGCAATCCCAATGCAAACAGAAATAGCAAACGATAACGTGGGAATATCCAAAAGGGAAAAATGAGGAGAATCCAACGTGTATCAGGCAAAGACGAGAATGTTTGGCAAAATAGTATGCCAAGAAAAAAAGCGAGCGTACCTAAACGCATCTTAAAGAAAAAGAAATTAATTATATTTTTGCCACTATAAACACGTCGTATGAAAAAATTTTTTAAACGCTCATTACCACATGTTTCTGATATCAAATCTCATCCAAAACTTCAATTTTTTGGGGAACTCCTTCATGATCCCAATTTGTGGCATTTGAATAGACGATCATTGGCAGGAGGTACGGCAGTTGGGTTGTTCATCGCCTTTGTACCTATACCTATGCAAATGCTATTAGCTGCGACATTGGCCATTTGGTTTCGTGTCAATTTACCTTTATCAGTTAGCTTGGTATGGGTAACCAATCCTATCACCATACCACCCATGTTTTATTTTGCCTATAAGTTGGGTGCCGTTTTATTGTGTATACCTGCTCAACAGCTTGAATTTCGTCTGTCCCAAGAATGGTTGCTCAACTCATTGGGAAATTTTTGGCAGCCGTTGTTGCTGGGTTGTTTTATATTGGGCACCTTAAGCGCTTTGGCTGGCTATTTAGTTATCAACCTGTTATGGCGCTTACAAGTCAGTCGTTTATGGCAAAGTCGACGCGAAAAAAGAATCTTAGCGGCACAAAAACGGAAACTCGCTAAATTAGGATATTTGACAAAGTCCTCAACACACCCCTAGCCCCTCTCAAGAGGGGACTAGCCTGCAACGAGTGATGGTTTTATTCCCCTCTTAAGAGGGGCTGGGGTGTGTTAGAGAGAATTTATCATGAGGACAAAGTCAGCCCCCATTATTGGTAATCGTAGTCCTTGGGATCATCATTGGCTTGAACTTTCTCCTGTTGAATCCGATGATAAATTTCTTCACGGTGGACGGCAATATGTCTCGGGGCATTGACCCCAATACGCACTTGATTGCCTTTGACACCCAACACAGTGACTGTTATCTCATCCCCAATCATCAGTGATTCACCAACACGCCTTGTCAAAATCAACATAGATTTTCTCCTTTCTTCCTCATTTCAAGCACACTTAAGCAGCTTTTTCCAAATTAAAAGCTGCATGTAAAACTCTGACCCCTAATTCCAAGTATTTTTCATGTACCACCACAGAAATCTTAATTTCTGAGGTGGAAATCATTTGGATATTAATCCTTTCATCAGCCAACGCCTTAAACATGGTACTGGCAATGCCCGCATGTGAGCGCATGCCAACACCGACTAAGGAAATTTTAACGATGTGCTCATCGCCTTGCACTTCACGTACGCCTAAGGTTTTGGCGGTACTGTGCAGGATGTCTAAAGCTTTTTTGTAATCGTTGCGATGCACCGTAAAAGTAAAATCCGTTGTGCCATCGGCCCCGATATTTTGGATAATCATATCCACTTCAATATTGGCATCTGCGATCTTCCCTAGAATTTGATAGGCAACGCCAGGTTTGTCTGGCACACCTAATAGGGTCAACTTGGCTTCATCGCGATTAAACGCAATACCTGAAATCAGGGCTCTTTCCATCGTTTCATCCTCTGATGCAATTAATGTGCCAGGACCCTCTATAAAAGAGGATAGCACACGTAATGGTACACTGTATTTACTGGCAAATTCCACCGCACGAATTTGCAAGACTTTTGACCCCAAACTCGCCATTTCTAGCATTTCCTCAAAGCAGATTTTTTCAAGGCGAGTGGCTTCAGGCACAACACGGGGATCGGTGGTGTACACACCATCCACATCGGTATAAATTTGACACTCATCAGCTTTTAGGGCAGCCGCTAAGGCAACGGCAGTGGTGTCTGAGCCACCCCGCCCTAAAGTGGTAATATTACCGTCTGCATCAATACCTTGGAAACCTGCTACGACAACCACCGTACCTTGTGCTAAATCCGCATGGATACGTTGATCATCAATTTCAAGAATACGCGCTTTTGTATGTGCATTATCGGTTAAAATATGCACCTGTGCGCCCGTATAAGAACGTGCAGAACAGCCACGCGCTTCAAGAGCCATGCTTAGCAAGCTAATTGTTACCTGTTCGCCAGTGGCTAAGAGAACATCAAATTCGCGCTCTTTAGGCGGATCAACGACGCTTTTGGCGAGTGCGACTAGGCGATTGGTTTCCCCACTCATGGCGGAAACGACCACGACTACATCATGTCCTTGGGCCCGAGTATTTATAACTTTTTCGGCGACAACGGCAATGCGCTCAGTAGAGCCAACTGACGTGCCACCATATTTTTGCACAATCAATGCCATCTGTGTGTAATCCTTTATTCAGTAGGCGATGAAGTGTCTATTAAACACTATTTTTCAATAAAGATAAAGTACCCTACATGGATTTTTTTTTTGAAGTTATTAGACATGTCCCTAAATAATTTGAACTGTGATTTATGTGATTGATCTGATTA
>CAYFOB010000255.1:6106-6359 GCA_964344525.1 uncultured Thiomargarita sp. | reverse complement strand
GCATAGCCATACACTGTGAAAGCACTATCCAATGCCACTCCTTCAAAAAATTCTGCAAAACCTTTAATCAATAAGAGCTCTTCCACCGTTTCTATGCGATCATTGCGCGGCTCATAAGGTGGCGATAATGTTTCATAATAGTCTTTTTCAGCCCCATTCACACGTTTAAGATCATCACGATCAATCCAATCCTGCCAAGCATCTTCTAAAGCATCCAGTTTCGCGGGATCATCCCCAATACGGTTTTTCAATA
>CAYFOB010000255.1:0-6096 GCA_964344525.1 uncultured Thiomargarita sp. | reverse complement strand
CTTTGCTGTTTAGAGAAGCGCAAAAGGTTGATTTTACTCGCATGATCATAAATACGAACGGTGGTTGTATTTGGAATAGGATAAGCTAAATTAAGCACCCGCCCATCAAAATCATACCTTTTATTTTTACCTTCAGTGGCAGGCTCCTCGCCTGGTGGATCAGGCATACGATTGATGAGCAGCTCCATTTGTGCGGCGTTTAACGCTTTAAGGGTGTCACTCCAGGCTTGTAATCCCATTTTGTTATGATATACCACTTTAGCCGATAAACGTGTTTCTCTGGCTAAAGCGCCAACTATGACGGTAGTGATGACAAGAAACCATAAAACGATGATTAAAATCGCACCACGATTACTTATGTTTTTAAGCATAAATCCAGTGCCTGATTCCAAGAGGGCAATCTGATACCAAAAGTGTCTGCAATTTTTTTATTGGATAACACAGAATAAATTGGGCGTTTAGCGGGGGTGGGATAGTTAGCAGCCTGCTTTATGATGGCTTTAGCAAAATCATACCAACTGGTTTCTCCAGCACAAGTTAAGTGGTAAGTGCCAGAAAAGTGTTCAATATCATATCGATGCAAGGGAGAACGTAATTGCGCCACTATGTGTGCTGTCGCTTCGGCAACCATTTTGCTCCAAGTTGGGGCGCCAATTTGATCATTAACCACTTTGAGCTCTCCACGTTCTTTGGCAAGGCGTTGCATAGTCAGTAAAAAATTTTTACCACGCAAGCCATAGATCCAAGCAGTGCGTAAAATCACATATTGTGTCGCAATGGCTCGAATTGCTTGCTCACCAAAAAGTTTAGTCGCTCCGTAAACTCCAATTGGGTTGACAGCGTCATCTTCAGTATAAGGTTGGTTGTGGTTGCCATCAAAAACGTAATCTGTTGAATAATGTATCAGCAACGTTCTGAGGCGTAGGCATTCTTGGGCTAAGATATGAGGTGCTGTGCCGTTAATTGCCTGCGCGAGTTCTGGTTCTTCTTCTGCTTTGTCAACAGCAGTGTAGGCAGCCGCATTAATAACAATAATCGGATGGACTTCACGTACGACCTCACGAATCGAATCTGGATCAGTCAAATCAATCCGAACTTGTGCGTTTGCGCCAGCAGAAATCACTTCTCCAAGTGGTTGCATACTACGTAGCAATTCCCAACCCACTTGACCAGTGGGTCCAATAAGCAAGATTCTTTTGTTGGTTTTTTTGTCAGACATTATCTAATCTACCTTAGCTCAAGGGTGCAAGGTGCGCCTTGCACGCCTGGGCTGACATTAATTAAGTTTCGTAAAAGCCACCTGCAAAGCCCGTAATGCTTGTCCCCGGTGGCTTAACTGATTTTTAACTTCAGGGGTTAATTCTGCGGAGGCACAATCATGGGTGGGTACATAAAAAAATGGATCATAGCCAAAGCCATTTTGACCACGCGGTTCATGTAAAATCCGTCCTTCCCATGTGCCGTGACAAATCAATGGCATTGGATCATGTGCATGTCGCATGTAAACAATCACACAATGATAACGCGCTGTGCGTTGCGCGTCTGGTACGCCTTTTAATTTTTCTAGTAATAATGCATTATTTGCGTCATCAGTTGCCTGTGCCCCAGCAAAACGTGCTGAATAAATGCCTGGCGCACCCTCAAGTGCATCTACTTCAATACCAGAATCATCTGAGATTGCAGGCAAACCGGTCTGTTGAGCGGCATTTCGCGCCTTAATTAAAGCATTTTCAACAAAAGTCAGTCCCGTTTCTTCAACATCTGGTACGTTAAACTGGCTTTGTGGTACCAGCTGAAATGCTGCCAGTATTTGTGCAAATTCGCGTAATTTACCTGGATTCGCGCTTGCTAAGACAATTTTTTTCATATCCATCAAAATGGTACATCCTCATCAAAATCTTTTGGAATTGGATTAGTAGGGCCTTGATTTGCTGGTGGTGCTGGTTGTCCCATGCCTTGATTTACTGGGGGCGGTGCATTATAACCCCCACTGGGTTGTTGTGTGTATGGTGGGTAGTTACCACCGCCCGGCGCGCCGTAGTTTGCATTATCCATACGATTCCCTAACATGACCATTTCACGGCCAACAATTTCGGTGGAGTAACGATCTTGCCCTGTATTTTGGTCTTGCCATTTGTTGGTTCGTATGCGACCTTCTACATAGATTTGTGAACCTTTACGTAGATATTGTGCGACGATGTCTGCGAGTCGATCAAAAAAAACCACACGATGCCACTCAGTGCGTTCTTGTCGTTGCCCTGTTTGTTTATCTGTCCAATATTCATTGGTAGCAACGCTAACGGTCGCCACAGTAAGGCCACTTGCCGTTGTTCGGGTTTCTGGATCGTTGCCCAGGTTTCCCACAAGTATCACTTTATTAACACTAGCCATTTTCTTTTATCCTTAGATTAATTCAGTTAATTCTTAACAACGCACCTCATTAACAATAGAGCAATCATTCAATGCCGCCATATCTAATACTTTGCGATCCACCTTCAAATAGGCCAACCCATCTTCAATAATAATCACCACTTCCGCCACGCCTGGGACTTGGGCAAGGCATTGGGTTAATTCGCTGGCTTGTTGTTTGTCAACTTGTCCAATTTTCAGCACATAACTACTTAAGTAACGTGGACTTTGCATTGTTGTAGCAAGTATAAACCATATCAGCGTCAATGTGGCACCAAAAGCAAAAACAGCCCCGATGCTGTAATGTTGATGCAACCAACCACCAGCGATGCCCCCCAAAAAGGCGCCAAAAAATTGTGCGCTTGAATACACACCCATTGCTGTCCCTTTATTTTCTGGCGGCGCTATTTTGCTGATGAGAGAGGGTAAACTGGCTTCAAGCAAATTAATGGCTGTAAAAAACAAAAACAGCATCAGCACAATGCCTGTGAAACTCTGATGCAAATAGCTTAAGCCTAGTTGAGATAAACCCAATACGCCGATTGCGCCAACAAACACAATTTTAAAGCGGCGATATTTTTCTGCAATGATGATAAAAGGCACCATAACAATGACAGAGGCGATCAGTACAGACACATAAACTTGCCAATGATCAGCAACTTCAAAATGGGTATTTACTAAAGCGATTGGCAACACCACAAACATCGATGTCAGTAGCAAATGCAACACTAAAATGCCAAAATCCAAACGTAGCAGTTGGGTATTTTGCAACACTCACTTGAATTGTGTTGATATCGTTCCTGTGTTGCTTGCAGGAGACGTCAGAGGCTGTGGTACCATTTTGTGCAGTATGACAATGCCACTTAAAGCGAATACTGCTGTCAACCAAAAAATACCTGGCACACCGATCCACCGATAGCATAAAGGACCTAGAACCAGTGCTAAAATAAATGATCCTCCAATGCTCATCCCCAATATTGCCATCGCTTTGGTGCGATGCTCTTCACGAGTCAAGTCAGCTGTTAAGGCTAACACTGTCGAAGCAATCGCCCCACCGCCTTGCAAGACACGACCTATAATAATACCAATAATTGAAGTTGATATAGCCGCAACCACACTACCCAGCGCAAATATTAACAAACCTATATAAATAATGGGCTTACGTCCAAAACGATCAGATAACATCCCAAAAGGAATTTGTAAAGTCGCTTGGGTGAGGCCGTAAATACCTATCGCTAGCCCCACTAAAATAGGTGTCACGTCATCTAAATTCTGTGCATAAAGTGCGAATACAGGGAAAATCATAAATAATCCCAACATACGCATGGACATAACACTGGCTAATGCCATTGTGGCACGTTGTTCACTGGGAGTCATAACAAGTCTTTATCATCTGGGCTCAAAAAATATATCGTATCATATCGTTGTAAAAAAACGATATTAGACGGCTTACAAATAACTGATAACTGATAACTCATATGAATCCCTTTATCCAACAATTGGTTGATGATTTAAAAGACTTTTCTTCAGAATTACTCTTGCCCGGTTTACATGCAACACAACAAATATCAACTGACATGGGAACGGTAGCAAGCACCACGGCTTTATTAAAATCCATTGATTTTTTGACCGGATTAATACCTCAATTGGTGGCAGATTTACATACGACAGATTCCACCCGCAAAGTCATGTTGCATTACACGCCTTCACCTAAACAAGCGACTTTTTCGCGTCGTGCCAGTGATTATCAAACAGATGCAGCAAAACGTTTGTTACCTGCTCATTGGCTTTGTATTTTGCCGGTGGCTGAAATTGACACCCGTCCATTGTGCTGGTTAGTTCATTTACTTGATTTACAGCAAACGGCCTTAGAAAAAGTGCAAACCCGCACCATTAAGTATATTGATGATTCTTTGTTGGTCCAACAAGGACAGTCAAGCTATGCACAAAATGATCGTGCCACTTTATTAAATATGCGTACACGTTTAGATGAAGCACAGGCCAATTTGGAACATGCGCGTGCTACTTTATTACGTTCTGTAGAACAAAAATTGGTGCCTTCTTCAAATTTGCCCCACCCTTACCCCCGTTCTTCTGCTTGGGTTCGCTTAAGACGCTTTGCCCAACATTTGATACAACCAAAAGAATATTTGCCAAGTTTTCTACATAATCTTTTGTATGGTACAGTGGAAATTGCTGATACACCTTACTTATATCAACGCTGGTGTGGCGTTAAATTATTAACAGCGTTTGAATCATTAGGTTGGATATGGCATGAAGATCCCACAGGTGCCCTATTTTTAGGAGGAGAAGTGCGTTTGTATGGAGTTGATGTAGAACTCAGCATTTGGATAGAGCCCCGATTTTCACGACGAAAAGTGCATCCTTGTGGATTTATTTGTAAAGAAGTAACAGAAACGCATCCTGATTATTTAATTGTTACCCCAGGTCCTAGTGGTATAGATGCCTTTATTTTAGATCCCACCACAACAGCAGATGCAGAGATTCGCCAAGGCAAAGCAAAATATCTTGACACCATAGAAGCGATTGCAATGGCAAGTGTTGCAGGCATTCCGGTGGTACGCAATCCGCTTAGAGCATGGTCAGCAGCCCCGTTGCACACGCCCCATTGTGAACTTGAAGATCCAGATGGACGCACCGGCACAATTCCTATGCATCCGTTAGATTGGACACCACAACCGCTAATGGAATGGGTTAGAGATGTTCACAATTATGCGCTGGCGTGGGGAACGGGTAAAATGTTGGGAGATTAAGTACTGAACCATGTCAGAATTTTTTTTCATGGGTATAAAATTTACGAAAACCTGACAGGTTTTCAAAACCTGTCAGGTTTGGGGTTTAAATCCCAGAACAACCTTAGCTAGAAGGAAAAATCAATGCCAACACCCAATCTGAATACACTATCCATTATACTTAATGTGGTCGCCCCAGAAGCTGACTCCAAATCCTCCCAGGCACGGAAAATGTATTCTAAGTTAGCTGTCGCAGCGAGATTATCAGTAAATGCAAAGCTTAACCCTGCTCCAAAGTTGAGGTGCGCATTAAAAAGGCTATCTCTGGTTGAGCCTGCGCCTATTTTCACAAATGGAATAAGGGGCTTCTGCATAAGCGGTCGTATATAGTTAGCACCAATTTCCCATTCATTTTGGTCGCTAAATTGTCCCTTATCATCAACATTGTAAAGGGAGAAGTAGAACTCAGGACGCTTCTCTTCGATTGACCCCATAGCCAAACGTATACGAAAACCAGAACTGTCTGCAGGCTGTGTCTTACTCGCCAACACACTAGAAGTACTGCTTCGGGACAAATCCCATTCGCGATCACCGGAATCTGTGATCAAATCTAAACCCACTGTGACTCCTGCACTGCTTGTTTGCGCCGCTAGAAGCAAAAGACTTGCTATCAGTGTACGATACATAAATACCAACCTCTAAGAAATTAAAAGTAAAGTTAAATAATAACCCATAACAAAATTTTGTCAACCCATGAATAACTACAAGGATTACTTTTAATAAAGGATAAGTCAAAACCGATATCTAAGTTAGGTTATCCTTTATTAACTGGTGTTACGCATCCTCGTTCACAAGGAGCAAAGCTATGCTTGGAACGAAAAAAAATTCAATCGTATTTTGGAGTGCTTCGCCCCGCTTTGCGACTATGGTTTGT
>CAYFOB010000254.1:0-6360 GCA_964344525.1 uncultured Thiomargarita sp. | reverse complement strand
TTTCGTTCCAAGCATAGCTTTGCTCCTATGGTTTGTGAACAAGAGTGCGTAACATTAGTTATTAACCTTGCTTACCCCCAAGTTCTCCCACAATACGTTCAGCCACCCGAAAAGCATTGGCGTAAATTGTCCAAGTATAAGGAACACTACCGCCAGTTGGCATAAAACTGCCATCGGTGATATACAAATTTTCTACTTCATGCGCTTGGCAATCTGCATTTAAAACTGACGTTTTGGGATCAGAACCAAAACGGCAGGTGCCTGCGACTAAGTTAGTAGGAGGTGCGCCGGTGGCAAATGAAATCACATCTTCTGCGCCCATTTGTTTGAGTACTTTAGCACCGCGCTCGGCAAGATACCAACCAATTTGTAAGTTTCGCAAGTGAAAACCGGTGCGAATACGGGCAACAGGTAATCCCCATTTGTCTTTGATGTCAGGATCAAGAGTCACATGACAATTTGGATTTGGTAGCCAGTCGCAAAAAGCTTCAATTTTGACATAAGGTCCTTCGCTAAAATGCGCTTTTAACTTCTCTTTCAATGGTTTACCCCAAATCAGTCCGTTGCGTCCTCTAATTTGTCGTGCGGCTCTGGAGACAGGATTGGGATGGCGGTGAACAAAGTCTATCGTTCCCCCTTTTTTTGGTTCCCCCAATGTGGGATCGTCAATAATGTACCAATCTTGTAAGGCTCTATTAATAAAAGGACCAAAGCTGCGTAATGCCTCAATTTTTTCGTCAGGGAATTTGGCATAAGGCAAACGCCCAGAACCTGCGCCGCCACCCGCAAAGAGTAAGTTTCGTCCAACCAATCCGCTGCCGTTTGCGAGACCATTTTTGTGGCGGCTACCTGTAGACAGTAACAATAATCGTGCGGTTTCTATCGCTTGGCAAGCAACCACATAGATTTGGGCATCAACACGTTTTTGTTGTCCATTTTTTTCAAAATATTCTACAGCGACGATTTTTCCACTTTGATCGGTGACAAGGCGACTTACCATCGAATGTGGACGCACTTCACAGCGTCCTGTTGCCACCGCCTTTGTTAAAAGCGCCGCCCTTGAACTGCCTTTTGCGCCTGTCGAACAACCATAGCTGCCACAATAACCGCTATAACTACACCCATTTCTGTTCAAAGCCGGGTAAGGCAAAATGGCACGGGGCGTGGGAATGGGATGTAATCCCATTTGATCGCAGGCTTCATCTATCGCCTTGGCGATAGGATGTTCCAATATTGGCGGATAAGGAAAATCACGGCGACTCCGGGGTTCAGCGTGTGGATGCTCAACAACTTTGCCGGATACACCGACTTCCTGTTCAACCAAATCATAGTAAGGCTCAAGCTGCTCATAAGAAATGGGCCAATCCACCACATGTGCTCCATCAATGGGGCCAAAAGTTGACAACAATCTAAAATCAACAGGTTTCAAGCGGTGGAAAAAACCACTCATAAAATTGGTGGAACCTCCAACGC
Organism: uncultured Thiomargarita sp.; assembly: GCA_964344525.1. Taxonomy (GTDB): domain Bacteria; phylum Pseudomonadota; class Gammaproteobacteria; order Beggiatoales; family Beggiatoaceae; genus CAYFOB01. The sequence continues at coordinate 4,887 of CAYFOB010000254.1, read as the reverse complement.
AGTTACCATTCCAAAAATTCCAGCTCGACTTGTGGGTTGATTGACTTCTCCACCCACCGGCATCATCTTCCGATGCCACAACATGGGGTTCTTCACGTAAATCTGGCAAATAAGCATTGCGAAGACAACAAGCCAGATCATCCTTGAAAAAATCCTTTTCGGTGAACCAAGGACCTTTTTCAAGCACAACAACGGAATAACCGGCATTTGCCAGGGTGGCAGCAACTGGACCACCACCAGCCCCACTGCCAACAATACACACATCAAAATCGTGACTCATAGCAAATAATACCTCTTATTCGCAGGCGGTCTAGGAAAACCGGGGTGATGATCAAGCCATTTCCAACCAATACCGTTTGGATTACCCCCATAAATTGGATCAGTCAGTAAGGCTTCTAAAATATATTCCAATATGATGGTAAGCCACCGCTTACCATTTTTTCCCATTTCAAAACGGCGCAAAAGCAGCTCACGTTGCGCGGTTGATAAGGCTAAAAAGCCTTTACCTTCCATATATTGCGCCAACCTGTCAAGCTGAAAGACACCCATTTTGATAAATTCACGCTCATCAGGATCAATCAATGCAAAATGCAAATAGCCTGTGGCATTAATTTCCGGCGCTCCTGGCGAATTTGGTTCAGAAGGAAATAAATGCGCTTGTACAGCCGCCAATGTTTGCCATTGCTCTAAAGAAAGCGTGTTAGCCAAGCTTGGCGTTGACACAGCAATAAGGGCAGTTTGAATCAAAAAATGTCGTCTGTTCATTATTTATTTGTGAGCATCAGGAGACGGATTTTGAGCCACTGCTTCCAACATCCAACGCATCAAGAGAGGAGGAAAATACCCCCGCCGCTTCATCAGCTCAATGCCATTAGCGTTGAAAATCACTGTGGCAGGGCGCCCGTAGTTTTCATAGCGTTTAGCCAACCTCGGATTTTTTTCATCAGCAGCTCGCACCGGGATGTAACTGCGATTGATCACATTAATCACTTGGGGATCATGATAAGTCGTTTCATCCATCAAGCGACAATATTGACACCATTCTGCCGTCAAATCCAAAAGTACCAGGCGCTTTGAACAAAGCGCCTGTTCAAATACTTTTGGAGACCATTTATGCCACTTGAGAGTGGTTTCGGCATTAACCCAGTTGGCAAGGAGACAAAATAGTACAAGAATTAAAGTTTTAGGCATTTGATGAGACCTTTGAGTGTTACGCACTCTTGTTTCCACGCTTGCAAAGCGCAGCTTGGAACGAAAAAAAATAGGAGTGCGCTTTGCATCAGTGATTTTCTAAAAACCAACGATAGGTTGACTCAATGCCTTCTCGCAATGATATTTGTGCTTTCCAACCGAGGGCATTGAGACGCGAAACATTAAGTAATTTTTGAGGCATCCCATCGGGCTTTGAGGTATCAAAATCCATATTGCCCTGATAGCCAACAATATCTTTTATAATCTCTGCAAGTTTTCGAATACTCACATCTTCACCGACACCGACGTTGATAATGTCTTCACTATCGTAATGCGCCATCATAAATAGCGCCGCACTGGCAAGATCGTCAACATGCAAAAATTCACGACGCGGTTTGCCCGTGCCCCAAACCACAACAGATGAATCACCGCGTTCTTTGGCTTCATGAAATTTACGAATCAAGGCGGGTAAAACGTGTGAATTTTCTGGATGAAAGTTATCCCCAGGTCCATAAAGATTGGTCGGCATCAGGGAAATCGCATTGAAACCATACTGTTTTTGGTAGGCTTGACACATTTTTATGCCCGCTATCTTGGCGATAGCATACCATTCATTGGTTGGCTCCAAAGGCGCAGTGAGGAGCGCTTCTTCGCTTATGGGCTGTGGTGCAAATTTTGGATATATGCAGGATGAGCCAAGAAACAATAATTTTTTCACCCCCGTTTGATAGGCGGATTCAATAATATTGGTCTGTATCTGTAAATTATTGCGGATAAAATCGGCTGGATAGGTCTCATTGGCATGGATACCCCCCACCTTAGCAGCTGCTAGAAACACATAATCGGGTCGCTCTGACTGAAAAAAATCCATCACTGCGGCTTGTTGTGTCAGATCTAATTCATGGTGGGTGCGTAATAGCAAAAAATTATCACCCTCCTGCTCCAACTGCCGTTGGATGGCAGAACCAACTAATCCCCTGTGGCCAGCAATATATATACGCGTTTTATTCATGATATTTAAAGGTATTAAAGCCTTTCCGTTGAAGCAACGCATCCTGTTCGGCTAATTTGAAGTCTTCCTTGACCATTTCCTCAACTAATTGTGCAAAAGAAATACGTGGCTCCCAGCCTAATTGTTTCTTTGCCTTGTTTGGATTACCGAGCAAAGTTTCAACTTCTGTGGGGCGAAAGTATTTAGGATCAACAGCGACGATGCATTGACCCGTTTTTTCTTCGTAACCTTTTTCATCAACTCCAGTCCCTTGCCATCGGATAGACATATCTAAGTGGCAACAAGCGGCTTCCACAAATCCCCGCACAGAGTGTTGAATACCAGTTGCAATCACATAATCATCAGGCTGTTCCTGTTGCAGCATTAGCCATTGCATCTCAACATAATCGCGGGCATGTCCCCAATCACGTTTAGCATCCAGATTACCCAAATACAAGCGTTCTTGCAAACCCAACTTGATGCGTGCCAAGGCGCGAGTAATTTTACGGGTAACAAACGTTTCCCCCCGACGGGCACTTTCGTGATTAAACAATATTCCATTACAAGCATATATACCATAAGCTTCCCGATAATTGATGGAAATCCAATAAGCATATAACTTTGCCGCAGCGTAAGGTGAGCGCGGATAAAATGGTGTTGTCTCTTTTTGTGGAATTTCCTGCACTTTACCAAATAATTCGGAAGTGGACGCTTGATAAAAACGGGTTTTCTTTTCTAAGCCAAGAATGCGGATGGCTTCGAGAAGACGAAGTGTGCCCAAGGCATCCACATTTGCGGTATATTCTGGCGTTTCAAATGAAACAGCAACATGGCTCTGCGCTGCCAAATTATAAATTTCGTTTGGTTGTACTTCTTGAATAACACGGATTAAATTTGTAGAATCTGTTAAATCGCCATAGTGCAAAATAAAATTTCGCTCTTTTTCATGCGGATCCTGATAAAGGTGATCAATTCGGTTGGTATTAAATGAGGAGGCACGGCGTTTAATACCATGTACTTCATAGCCTTTTTCTAATAAAAATTCTGCTAAATAGGCACCATCTTGTCCTGTAATACCTGTTATTAAAGCTTTTTTCTTTGTTGCCACTAACTAGCGCCCCTTGTTAAAATAGAAAAAAATCAGATTCAACACGCATTTTTATCATAAAATATCTTCAAAACGGTCATAAATATAATCTTGAGATCAAACCACACAGACCAATTTTCAATATAATAAATATCGTGTTCAATACGAGAATGTAAATCTGTGTTACCACGCCAACCATTAACTTGCGCCCAACCGCTGATACCCGCTTTGACCAAATGTTTTTGCATATAGTTTGGAATTTTGTCCTTAAACTGTTCTACAAAGCAAGGTCGTTCTGGTCTGGGTCCAACAATAGACATCTCACCCCGCAAAACATTCCAAAACTGGGGTAATTCATCTAAGCTGCTTTTCCTCAAAAAATCACCAAAGCAAGTCGCTCGATTATCCCCCTCCGTAGCCCATACTGGACCACTGTCACTTTCTACATTCACTGGCATGCTACGAAATTTGAGCATGATAAATGGTTGCCCATTCCATCCAACTCTTTCTTGACGATATAACACAGGACCAGGAGAACTCAACTTAACACCTATCGCAATCACTAGCATAATTGGGCTGATCATCAACAGAATTAAACTGGCAAAGACTTTATCTTCAATGGCTTTGATAATCCTGTTTAACCCTTGAGTCATTGGGGATTCACTCAATGTGATGACTGGAAAACCATATTGCTTTTCAACAGATGCATTGATCAGACGAAACTTAAAAATATTAGCAACAAAACGCACCGTGATGAGGTTATAGCATAAATTGTGCAAAATAGTTTCCAAGTCTGGATGTTCTATACTGTGTGGAGTTACCCACACTTCATTAATTTCATTATCCTTTACAAAAGTGGGCAAAGCAGAAATATTGTTATTTATTGGAATATTTTCTATGAACGATTCTTGCTGTGTTTCGTCATCATCAAAAAATGCCACTACCTTGACATAGTTGTAGGGTTTTGAATTTTTGAGTTTTTGTACCAACGTTTGCGCTAATTGTTGGCTACCTACCACGACAATTTTTTTTTGTTGGCTTTGTTTATAAAAAAAATTAACCAGATGAAAGATAACCCAGGGCATAACAATTAACATCATTCCACCCAAAACCGCCCAACTTACTATCCAAACCCGGGAAAATTGAGCACTGATTTTGAGACCAAATGCAATCAGGAGCATAAGTGCGAGGACGCTTATCCATGCTGTTATCAGCTTTTGAACAGATGAGAGTGATGTAGGATCGTGAACATTAAACCATGGAAAAATAACCAGCGAGAGTAGCACACTCAAAATAATAGCTTCATTATAATGAGTTGGCATGGGCCATTGTTTAAAATAGATGAGGTAAGCTATTATTCCTGAAAGAGTGATACTAATTATATCAATTGTTTTTAAAATCAAAAAAGATCTTTGTAACATAATGCTCGTTGTGAAAAATTTCTGCTTAACTGATGTTACGCACCCTCGTTCCTTTGCTTCGCCCATGCAGTATGGACGCTTGCCATATAGCAGGTGCGTAACATCAGTTATCTAAACTTCTATAGCGGTCAAACTGCCCGTCTGCACAAACAAAGGATGTACCACAACCCCCGTTTTTTGATCCGTATAATCCACTT
>CAYFOB010000253.1:0-6362 GCA_964344525.1 uncultured Thiomargarita sp. | reverse complement strand
ATTACTTTTAAAAAAGGATAAACCACTAGATTTTAGGTTTTGACGGTGCCGTTTTTAAAAGTAATCCTTGTAGTTATTCACTATCCACCCTCCAATTGCTATAATAATCCCGCCAATTTGCAATATGTTTTTTTATCCTCATAAAAGGAGTATTAATGAACGCTAAAAAATTTAGCATTTTAGCTATCATCACCATATCGGTTGTTATCGCGGCTGTGATGTTGACGCAGCCAAAAACAGTAACCACAGACAAGAAAAAGCTTTTTCCCGATTTGAGCGCTATTCTCAATGAGGTGACAGAAATCAATGTCACCACAAAAGATGAAACTATCACCTTGACACGGGGCGAGGGGCAATGGTTGCTCAAGGAAAAACATAATTATCCGGTGGCTTCGGATAAAGTCAACAAACTGTTACTTGGGGCAGCCGATTTGACAATTGTGGAGCCAAAAACCAGTAATCCGGCGCGTTATTCCAAAATCGGTGTGGAAGAGGTTTCTTTCCATGCAGCTAAATCCGTTCTCTTGAGTTTTAAAAAAGAGGGAAAAACTGTGGCAAGTTTGATTGTTGGCAATGATAGAATCGCCAAAATTGATTCAAATCGCCGCGAAATCTATGTCCGTCAACCGGATGAAAAGCAAGCTTGGCTGACTTTGGGGCTATTACCGATAGAAAAAACGCAAAAACGTTGGTTAGATCAACAAATTATTGATCTTGATAGCAACAATATTCGTCAAGTCAGTGTCACTCACCCTGATGGTGATCACTTTTTAGTCTTTAAAAACACACCTAAGGATGAGAATTATCAGCTTGCGGATTTACCAAAAGATGCTGAAATCAAAGCAGCCCATAAGCTCAACAGCATTGTGTCTACTTTAAGTCGCTTAAATTTAGATGATGTTACCACCGGCATCGAATTTGACGACAGTGCAAGCCTCCACGCTGTATTTACCACTTTTGATGGGCTAGAAGTTACCATGACAACGATGGAAAAAGAGGGCAAACACTATGCAAAATTTGTGGCAGCGTTTAAGCCTGAAAAATCCGAAACGGTAGAACCAACAGATGATGTTGAGGCGGCACTCAAAGCAGAAACAATAAATGCCAAATTAAAGGGATGGGTGTATGCGCTTTCCGAATACAAAGTTGATAATTTGAATCAAAAACGCGAAGAGTTGATTAGCGTGGCAGAAGCGCCGACTGATGAAACGCCACCGCTAGGGGAAAGTAGTCTACCACCATTTGATGTTGAGGAAGGACTTGACTTCCAAATGCCGTTGACAGAAACGCCACCTGCGCCTGAGGAATAAGTACCCGTTCACAAGTTTTACCGCATTTTGGAGTCCAAAGCAGCGCTTTGGGCATGGGTTTCCAAAGCGCTGCTTTGGACTCCAAAATACCTGAAAATTGGCTTTTGACTTTCAGACACGAAATTGGTTTAAATCAACCAATTGACAAGCTTCAGGTGTACATCTCAGTATCATAGCACTTTCTTCACGCCAATCGCCAACCACTCGGCGGTAAGCCGTTTGTCCATTAACCGTTAATTGGTGTATTGCAGGACGATGAGTATGTCCATGAATTAAATTATAAATGCCGTGGGTTTCTAGGGTAGAAATAACCGCTTCGGGAGTCACATCCATAATTTCGTTGACGGTGCTTTGAGCTTTTGCTTGGCTTTGCATACGCATTTGTTGAGCCAATATGCGTCGTTGTACTAAGGGTTGTGCCAAAATTTGTTTTTGCCACAAGGGATTGCGTACTTGTTGACGAAAAGCTTGGTAGTCACTATCTTGTGTACAAAGAGTGTCTCCATGCATTAATAAGGTGGGTATGCTATATAAGTTAATGATATGAAAATCATCAGTTATTAATTGACAACCGGTGGCTTCGGCAAAACCCGCGCCTAATAGAAAATCTCGATTGCCATGCATGACAAATACGGGGACGCCGCTGGATGTTAAGTCATGTAAAGCCGTTTTAATGTCTTGATAAGTTGGCTCGTCTTCATCATCACCTAACCAGGCTTCAAATAAATCGCCTAGTATGTACAAAGCATCAACTGATCGGGCGCGAGAGGCTAAAAATTCTTTAAAACGGGTGAGGATTAGCGGGTGTTTTGGATCAAGGTGTAAATCTGCAATAAATAGTGTTTCTGGCATGATTTTGCTGATGGGGTTGATAATTCGACGCTTCATTTCCAAACTCCCGCTTGGGAATGAAGCTTCGCGTCGAAATGACTTAGTTTGCCACAACTTCGGCGCTTTCAATGATCACATCGTCAACAGGTACATCCTGATGAAAAGAGTGAGTGGTGGTTGCGACGTCTTTGATTTTATTGACAACATCCATGCCTTCAATGACTTCACCAAACACACAATATCCCCAACCTGGCGCTGTTTTCGCCCGATGATTCAAGGAGAGATTATCGGCAACATTGATAAAAAATTGTGAGGTTGCAGAATGTGGATCGTTAGTTCGTGCCATTGCAATTGTACCCACCGCATTACTCAATCCATTATCAGCTTCGTTTTCAATTGCTGAATGAGTCACTTTTTCACGCATTCCTGGAATCATTCCACCACCTTGAATCATAAAATTTGGAATGACGCGGTGAAACAAGGTGCCGTTATAAAAGCCTGAGTTGACATAATTCAAAAAATTTTCAACGGTTTTAGGCGCTTTTTCAGAATTGAGTTGTATTAAAATGGAGCCTTGATTGGTCTGCATTTTGACTTGCATAGTTAAGTTCCTGTTAAGTTTTTAGTAGGGGATTTTTCAAAATCATCCAGCTGTTCCCATAAAAGTCTTTTTACTTCTTTCAATGGACTGCAAAACGAGATACTTTTCACCGAATTTGTCTAAGTTGTCTCCTTCAGTGTCATACTGACTAAAGTGACGTTCCTCATCTACCACCAAGTCTTCAAAAAGCTTTTTGGAAACGGAATCGGTATTTGAGCCACATTGCATTGCCCAGTTGTTGTAATCCTTGATGCTTTGTTCTTCCATTTGGCAGGCTAATGTCAGCATTTCTTTAACATCAACGATTTTCTTGACTTCTGACGATGCCTTCATGTCTACATCGCCTTTGAGAAATAATACCCTATCAGCAATCCGCTCAATATGCATCATTTCTTCAATCGCAGTCTTTTTAAAGAGAGCGGCAAGAAGATCATAACCTTGATCATCACAATGAAAGTGAAAATACATATATTGATGAATTGCAGTCAATTCGTCTGCAATTGCATTTTTCAATAATTCAATGCTTTTTTCGTACATGCTTTAGTCCTTAAATTTTTGGAGGAGTGCATGTTAAAATACACAACTTTAGACAAATAATCAACTCACAATTCATAATGAATTGTTAATGGCGCATGATCAGAAAAACGCTCCTCTTTGTAAATACTTGCGCTTTGTACGGCGTTTTTTAAGCCTGGCGTAATCACCTGATAGTCAATTCGCCATCCTGTATTATTATCCCAAGCGCGTCCCCGATTTGACCACCATGTATATTGCCCTTCCTCTTGATTGACAACTCGAAAGGCATCAACAAAGCCAGCTGGACCAAATAATTCATCCATCCATGCCCGCTCCTCTGGCAAAAAGCCTGAATGATCTTGGTTGCTGCGCCAGTTTTTTAAGTCAATGGGCTTATGCGCGATATTCCAATCTCCACAAATAATATATTCTCCTTGTAATTCGCATAAATAGGGCATAAATCTATCCATAAAGTTAAATTTGAGGGTTTGTCTGTCTGTACCCGAGGTGCCGGAGTGCATATATAAGGAGACAATGTTGACATGGGGAAAACGCGCCTCTAAATAACGACCTTCACAATCAATATCTGACCAACCTATTCCTGTAATGACTTCTTCAGGCTTTTGACGGGCATATAGGGCAACGCCACTATAGCCTTTTTTTTCAGCATCATGATAATAGCAGTGATAGTCAGCGGGGTGAAAAATAGGATCCTTCAATTGACTTTGTTGAGCTTTGGTTTCTTGAATACAAACGACATCAGCGTTTTGTTGGGCTAGCCAAGTGAAAAAGCCTTTTTTAGCGGCAGCACGGATGCCGTTGAGGTTGACGGTGATTATTTGCATTTGTGATTTACGTGATTGATATGATTATTATCTGCGCAACAATGGGGGCTATCATAAATAGCCTGTATTGTTGCGCCTTGTATAGAATCCAGCAAAATGCTATTAGGTCATACTAACCCAAGGAATAAGACATTTCGTCCTACCAGCATATTTTGCCCACTCATCTTTAAATAGATGCCGCAACATTTTTTCTTCTCTGCTGATGCGCTCAAGTAGTCCCGCTGAGGAGAGAAGCGCTAGAAATAGCCCTAAGCTTGATAAAAAAACCAATGGAATACTAATAAACATCAGAATGTTACCAAATTCGCGCGGATGACGAACAATTCTGAAGGGACCATCAGTAATCAATTTATACCCTTGTTGATGACTTTTCTTTTGGATGCCCCATTGTTTGCATATATGAATAGAAGTCCAAATACCAAAAATGGCGCCAATTGTAAAAAGAGAGAGTCCAACATAGCGCAAGGTATCACTGTTTGATAATAGCATCCATCCATTTCTATCACAAAAGGGGGAAATCATTAAAAATAATAGGACACCCATTGCCCCCATAAAGGCAATTAATGTGTTATCCTCGGTGGCAGGTTGAGTTGGCACTCGGCTGCTAATCAACCATCCCAATGGCACAAAAAGGCTAATAACAAGGAATAGTACTAACAATAGCGACAACAAAGCAGCGCGTGCAGGATGCGCCAATAAGCCCTCAATGTCATCAATTCCCCAGCTAAATAAGATGACACCAAAAATTACGCTTGCTGTACCCAAAACAATTATTTGAATTTTTAGGCGATTAAACATTTTTTGATCCTTATATATTTTGTTATGGTTATCATTGTATATCATACATCCTTTATATTATAAAATACTAAATAACTTTGACGTGCTAATCAAGAAAAAAAATTGTACAGGAGGATACATGGAACATTGGAGTAGAGACGCAATAGAAGCACTTGCCCCAGATGCCAGTTCAATAAAAGCGGCGAGCAAATTAAAAACGACCACTAAATGGCAACAACTTGCTATCAATGAACGTGTTATTTGGGGACTTTGCAAAGGTAGTGGTTTAAATCCATACCAAACTCAAATTGATCTGCAAGGTCCAGCCTTTAAATGTTCCTGTCCTTCTCGAAAATTTCCTTGCAAACATGCTTTAGCCCTATTTCACTTAGCAGTTGCAGAATCCAAACAGTTTGCCCAAGATTTAGAACAACCAGACTGGGTAACGACTTGGCTTTCTCATCGTGATGCGGCAAAAACACGGAAAGAAAAGCCAGTAGACAAAAAAGCGCAGAAAAAACGTAAAGCGAAACGGGAAGCCAATATACAAGATGGGCTTACCATTGTTAGTGATTTCCTTGAAGACATGATAGCTAAAGGTTTAGCTGATTTGATTGCTAATAAGGGTGAGGCCTGTCATGCCATCGCGGCAAGGATGATTGATGCAGGGGCACCCGGGATTGCAAATCGGTTGAAAAAACTGGCGCTTTTAACGGGTCAATCAAATAGGGAAATTTTACACGCCATCGCTGAATTGAATTTATTGGTCAAAGCCATGCAACGTATCGAAACAATGAGCGATCCAAATTTAGTGGCTGAAATTAAACAACAAATTGGTTTATTGGTCACCAAAGATGCGCAGCCCCCAATACGGGATAAATGGTTGGTATTAGGGAGTCATTTAGAGGATTCTGAGCAGATTATCAGTCACAAAGTTTGGCTGTTGGGAGAAAAGCATGGGCAGTTTGCTTGTATTCTCAATTTTGCCCATTCAAGTCAACGAGGTTCATTGCCTATTGGCTGGAATGCGCCCATGGTATTGGAAGGAACGCTTCGATACTATCCTTCTACAACTCCAATACGTGCCAATATTGATGGGGCTAAAATGGTGGGTCATTATCAAACCCTTAATGGTGCTGACACGTTAAATGAGGCCTATCAACAAGCCATGACTATGAAAAGGGAAAATCCATGGATTTCAGTTATTCCATTTTGTTTAAAAGAAATTCAAATGACGGTTTTTAACGAAACACTATTTGTCAGTGATAGGCAACAAAACTGCCTACCGCTGCGGGTGAATGAACGACAAGCCTTGGTTTTATTGGCTGCGGGAAAACCTAAATGGATATTCGCGGAATTTGACGGTGAGAAATTAATGCCATTAACTTTTGCTAATGAACAGGCGATTTTTAGCTTGGAGTCAATAACTCAATGCCATTAAGTTAAGAATTAGACTTTTATTTTCAACAAGATATTTTGTAG
>CAYFOB010000252.1:3476-6366 GCA_964344525.1 uncultured Thiomargarita sp. | reverse complement strand
ATCAAAAATGTTATCAGGGAGCAAATCCAATTCATTCAAGATATAACGTAACAAAGCATCAGGATGATGCATCCGCGCCCACTCAAAATCTATAAACACCCACTGACACGCCTGTTTAAGCCACTGATAGCGCTGCCCTTTGCGTAACGTATTTTCATCTTGCCCATGAATAAATAACAAATAATTCAACAACGACGTCTTCCCACTCTTTTTAGGTCCCCTCACAAGCACATGCTGTAATGGCAAATGCGCCCACTGATTAAAAATCCTTTTCAACAAAACCTCACGTCCAAAAAATTGACGTGGATAAATAATTGGGCGCGTCGTCACAGGCACAAGAGGATCATCTGAATTGACTTGCGATAAACATTTAGACCTCTGATCACAGCCCGCAGCCTCAAACAATTCTGCACATTTGATAGGACTTAAATTAAGCGCTTCAGCACACTTAAACACCTTATCACAATCAAGTCGATTGAACTCCTCTTGTGTCCATTTAGTAATAACCGGTGACGTCACATTAATCTGCTCAGCCAACCAACGCTTAGTACGTCCCTGACTTGCAAGATGGTGATTAAGCAATTCTCCAAATTTTTTTCTATCCATATAAAATTAACCAAAAATAAACTCAAATTGGAGTTCACTTGCACTAATTAATTAAAGAATTAACAAAAATTAATTAAAATTAATTAAAATCCCATTTTTTTTAACTTATCATATTGACCATCCATAGAAATATAGGCAAACTCAATAAATGATTTATGAAAGATTGCATAGCATTAATCAAAGGAATCAGGGCCATACTTATGGGCCATAATGATTATTTCAAGCAATTAACTAAAAATTAACTAAAAATTGCTTGTAAAAAAACAAAGTTAATGTCAGCATAATCGCCGCGGATGATGATTTGAGAGGAGACATAAATGAGAAGATTTTTGTTTGGGGCTTTTAGCACATTAGTTTTGTTATTTGCTTGTTCAGCAGAAAAAACCGCTAATGTCGCACAACAAACAGAAGAAACGACACCAATACAATTGAGCGAACCTCCTAGAGGACCTAGTAATAAGCTCGCTAATGACAATCCTTCACAAATTTGTGAAGGTAAACTACAAACCACGGTGGCACCTCGCGTTTTGAAATTTTTGTCATGTGAGGTAGCTCAAATACTTTTACAACCAGATTATGTGGAAAGTTTTTTGTTAGAACCTCATAAAAAGCCCGATTTGGATGAAATGTATAGATTAGGACCCTATCCCATTCGGGTTAATGGACAGGGGCGTAATCTTGAAGGGGAAAATTTAGAAAAGTTTCAAAAACTGGTTTTTGATGAAAAAAGTTATGTGTTTGAAGGAGGAATGGTAAAAAGATGTCGTTTTACTCCTGATGCAGGTTTACATTTTGTGAAAGGTGATAAAGCCGTTGAGGTGCTTTTTTCAGTCAGTTGTAATTTATGGATGTTTATTGATGAAAAAGAAAAAAAATTGGAGGATTTTGATCCGATCTCAAAAAAGTTGATATTCCTCAATGTCTTATTTGAATAATTGTATGAGGTTGCCTATGACAAGAAAGTTGATTTATTTTTTTATCATACTCAGCGTTTTATCAGCTTGTAATCAAACAAGGGAAACGCCCCCAGCAACAGGTTTTGAACAGAGTGAGAGTACTACAAAGAGCGAATCTTCACCAAGTACACGGGAGGAACCTGTTGCAGAAGTCGTGCAGAAACAACCCTTTACAAAAATTTGGGAAACTGATGGTTCTTCAGCAAGAGGGGGGACGCTCCACGCGATTGTTGTCGCAGATACTAATGATCCCAGTATTGGTTCAAGTACGCAAACAGACTTAATGAATATGCAGGCTTTAGTCACAAAAATTTCTCAACATACAGGGTTGACACTCACAGGAGGGGCTATTACTGGCAATGATTTTACTCTAAGTCATGTGAATGCCGCCATAAATGGGCTGGCTGTTAGGGAAAATGATGTTGTATTTTTTTTCTATGGGGGACACGGATTTAATCCAGGTGATGGCAGATGGCCTGCTATGAGCTTTCGTGGTAGACATTTAAAAATGACAGAAGTGAGAAATCTGTTGCTGCAAAAGAAACCACGCCTGCTTATCGTAATGGTTGATGCGTGTAATGCGCTTAGCAATCGGGATGACTTTATTTATTCAAGGGCAACAGAAAAACCCGAAAATTATCGGGAACTGTTTTTGAACTACCGTGGCACTATTGTTGCCTCCAGTTCCAAACGTGGACAATATGCTTGGAGTAATGAAGCCGTGGGGGGGCTTTACACCGATGCTTTTTTGAGAAATATGAATCAAGAATTGGCTTCAAGTGGTCGCCCAAGTTGGAAAGAATTGATGGAACGTGCCAATACACCTTTGATGGTCAATGAAGTTGCACAAGAACCTCAATCTAAGGTTGAGGTTTCTTACACAGGTTCAATGTCAGCAGTTGTTGATTGTGATAAATCACCACATTTAGCAGAATGTGATTTTGATGTATCATCTCCAAAAGGTGCTATACCCTGCCGTAAAAATTCATACTACACAACAGGAGAGCAAGAATGTTGCACTCTTAAGAATGGAAAAACAAATTGTTGGCCATTGGACTAATATTTTCACTCGTGGTGAGTACAACGAATGTTCGACAACGAATAAAAAATCTTTATTCGTTGTTGTGCATTAGCTGTACTCAGCTCTTTGTCGTTAAAAAAACTCAAGGAGGTGCTGTGTTTGATGAACACAAAACTCTTTAATTTTATTGTTATAGTTGGCTTGTTATCTGGTTGTGTGAATCAAGAAACAACCCAACAAAAATCTGTTCCAGTTGTTGATAAAACTGTGGTTGAACCCCAACCAGTTCCAATTGTTGATGATACGG
>CAYFOB010000252.1:1874-3383 GCA_964344525.1 uncultured Thiomargarita sp. | reverse complement strand
CGACACAAAGGGATGGCAGTGGGATTGGTACACTTCATGCGGTTTTCCTCGCTGATACTAAAGATATGAGTATTGGTGAAAGTGTTAAGGTAGATTTGGAGAAACTCAAAAAGTTAACAACATCCATTTCTAACTACACAGGATTGGCCTTAAACCGTAAAGAGATTAAGGGAGATCAACTGACCCATCAAAGGGTAATGGCAAACTTAAATAGTCTGTCAGTCAAAGAGAATGATGTGGTTATTTTTTATTACAGTGGTCATGGATATAACCCTGGGCAGACAAAATGGCCGGCTATGAATCTAGGAGATAAAACTCTTACATTGCGGTCTGTATTTGATCTAATAAAAAGAAAGAATCCACGCTTCTTTTTGGTTATAGCAGACACATGCAATGTTGCGATCAGTAACCGATTTTTTTTGGTAGCGCCAAGAACGCTGGAAGCTCGTAGCACAAGGCCAGAAAGTTATCAACAACTTTTTCTTGAGTCTCTGGGTTATATCATAGCATCTGCTGCGAAACCAGGGCAATTTGCTTGGAGTAATTCTCAAACAGGTGGTTTTTTCACTCGTCAATGGTTGGGAAGTTTGAATCAAGCGCTAACTTCATACACTCCAAGTTGGCAAAGGATTATGACTCGTGCGACTCGGATGATTACATTGCCTAACGAGCAAAAACAAAATCCCCAATCCAAGGTTGAAATTGAAGGAGAAACGCAGGTGGTGCATGAGGACCATTTTGAAAATGGGAATTTAGAAGGCGAAAATGATAGTCAGTTTCAATGGTTGCTTGATATACCACAATCGGGACAAGAATCTGACGCTTTGATTTTTCAGTAGGCAATAAAATGTGAATAAAATTGCTGTATTTGATCTTGCAAACAAACAGGAGAGGAAAATGCGTTGTGCAGAAAAAAATTCTTCTAGGCGAAGGAGAATAAGCTGGTTATTTTCTGTTTTTTTGGTGACTGCTATCACCTTTATGCCTTCAGCAAGTGAAGCAATGCCCTATAAACAGTTGGTACCACACGTTGCTAAACAATTGAGGGTTTCTCCCAGAATAGCAAAGAGTTTTATTAAATATGTACGTGATTTTGTTTTTGGTGCACAAAATCAATTCACGAAAATTGCTTCACATAAAACCTCACAGGACACAAAGGGCTATCTAATAAAGCAGACAATAAATGCTTACTTTAAGCATCCCACGATTTCTGAAGTACAAGTAAGCAGTTTAAGCTCTGAAAGGATAAGAAGTTATGCTGTACAAACTTACTTGGAGAGACTTTCTCGTTTAGCACTTGGTCGCTATGATACAGTAGAACTATTTTTTGACCAGAACTATTTATCTATGGGGGCCATACAAAAATTTTACGAAAATGGGAAGCACATTTTTGAATTTAAAATTGATATGTGGCAGATGTTTAAAGGTTGTAAACACGACAGAAACATTTGTTACCAGGACTATACAAAGAAGGCATTTCATATAGTTTTTATACCTGCAAAAGGTTCA
>CAYFOB010000252.1:991-1864 GCA_964344525.1 uncultured Thiomargarita sp. | reverse complement strand
TATGCCGTCACAGCAGATCAACCAGTTTCATCGTATCTACCTGATCGTGAACCTATATGGAATGATGACATTATATTTCAATGAGTAAATGATCTTACCCAGTCAAGTTCTCGCTCGACGCTCTGCGTCGAGTGAATGGAAGTGCGTAACGTCAGTTATAAAGAATTCACACAACAACAACTCCCAAAGGAGCAAACAATGAAAAAAACACGGTATGCTGCCTTACCGTTAATTTTATGTGGTTTGTCCACAATGGCTGTTACAGCCGAGCCATGTCGTTTGACTGTAAAGGCTATCCCCAAAGATAGTCAAATCAAAGTAATGAGTATAAACCCCAAATATCGACCTGGCATTCCACTTAAGTGTGGACGACACGATATTTTGGTAGCAAAGCGGGGATACATCACATCTAGGCAATGGATATCTGTCACTGAGCCACATACTGAATATCAAGTTGTCCTAGATAAGCCCACCCGTTCAACCTTTGAAGCCATCAAAGCGGGTACACTTGAACACAAAGAGAAGGCGCTTGCTGCATTGGATAGGATTTTCAAACAACATCAGCCAGACTATTTGGACAGGATATCGACTTCTCATTTTCGGCGTTCAGAGGGCTACAAGATGTTGCGAGAACATGTTGCATCGCACAAGCTCAATTTAAACCATAGCTCAGAAACAGCCACTCAAGAATTTATTATTGGTAATAATGAGAGGCATGTTTTGATCGTAGATTTTAACAAATCTAAGGAAACCAATTTATGGTATATCGCTGATGCGCGTGTAAAAATGGGCAATGAAACGCAATCCTTAAGGGAATATGGTTTTAGACCATTGGAATTTGAACGCCATTTTAGTGATTTGCTTAAGAAAATC
>CAYFOB010000252.1:0-981 GCA_964344525.1 uncultured Thiomargarita sp. | reverse complement strand
TTGTGGATTACTATGGCTTGGCACCTCATGGGAAATTGAATAAAAGTTTCCTTAAACGCAAAAGACTTTCTTTGTCCAGACATAAGAGTGTTATGTTGAAGAATGTCATTATCCATGATGGTCAACAGCCGGTTGATGTTATCTATTTGACGCTCAGATATTATCCTGCAGGGTATAAAGAAGGGGATACTTACAAAAGTGGCTGGTTGCTTGATGATGCAGGCTTTATGATGGACCTTTATCAACCCGGTGAAAACATTTATGCTGATATTTGGGCTAAAAGAGATTTAGCGTTGGATGCACCAAATGAAGGGCTATCTTTTTTTAACTTGGGAGAATTGGGGACCTCTCAACAAGGGAATACTTCTCCAAGAGGAGAGCCTTCAACGAGTTCAGGTGATAGAAGCGGTGTCACAAAAAGTGCGCCTCCTCCTTCTGAAGAAAACTCTGGTCAATCGCAAGGTAGAAGAGGTTCAATCTTTGGGGAGCAATAAATTAATTGTTTGAACCTTGATTTTAAAGGATTGGTAGGATTTTTAAGATATTTTTAATCAAGGTTCAGACAATTTAAGTTTGTTGGGCAAGTGGATATAGCGTTTCCTGATTGGTATCGTGGAGTACAACGGATTACGTGGATAAACGGATTGCTCTGTGCATGTTTCAAAAATTTTTAGTCTTATCCTCGTTCCCAACCTCCTGGTTGGGAATGCCTGTGGCGATGCTCTGCATCGCGGGACACGCAGTGTCCTTGATGGTAGGAAGGCCTTTAAATGCCCCATCAGGGACGCTGCGCGTCCGCGATGCAGAGCATCGCTACAGGCATTCCCAACCAGAGGTTGGGAACGAGGAAAAAGTGCGCCTCCTCCTTCTGAGGAAAACTCGGGTCAATCACAAGGTAGGAGAAGTCCAATCTTTGGGGAGCAATAAATTGTTTGAACCTTGATTTTAAAGGATTGGTAGGATTTTTAAGATATTTTTAAT
>CAYFOB010000251.1:3269-6376 GCA_964344525.1 uncultured Thiomargarita sp. | reverse complement strand
CTTAAAATAAAAGCAAAATATTTTTCTGAAAAGCTATAAAACAAAACCTTGCGTATAATCCGCTGAATTTGTTCCAGAGTCTAAAGCGGTATAATTTTCTATTAAGGCTTGGAACCGATAACCAATGTGGGCATAGGCTAAGTCAAACATGGGAATACTATTCAATTTAGAAAAATAGGACAACCCTAATTCTCCTAAATAATAATTGGTGTCATATTCCAACCGATTTTCCCAATCTGTCATCAATCGCCCAAAAGCAAAAGAGCCATAAACCCCAAATTTTCCTGATAAAGGGGTGCCTGCACTCATTCCTAAAATTGGACCAGAGGTGTTTTGAGTAGCGATGTTTTCAAATCGCTCTCCGTCACGAATGATCGTAAAGTCCCTCTCAATGTACTTATATCCCAACGTCACCGTTAGGGACGGTAGAACATAATAGCCTGCATTAATATCCCACTCTGTTCGTTCGCCCTCAACGGCATTAATGGAAGGGGTATATTTCCCCTCTTTTAAGTAAAAAACTTCTTGTCCATTAAAACTATAATTCGTTTTTGGAAAATAACTGCCTGAGACAAAGAAATTCTTATATCGGGCGCTCAACACAGGAATAAAGGTTAATTCTGCATCAGCCGAATGGTAAAGTGGAAACTGACGTCCATTTCCAGCTAATCCAGGAAATGTCCATTCGTTTCTCCACAATCTCAAGCCAATAAACGCAGAAAAATTATTCTGTGTTTCATCAGCAAAGCAGCCATCTCCAACTCCAAGGGCAATTGGGAGGGTGGTTGTCATTAATAAAGTTTTTTTCAACATAAGTAATTCCTGTGGTGGAAAAAGAGCTACAAAAGTTAAGTACCCGTTCACAAGTTTTCACACATTTTGGAGTCCAAAGCAGCGCTTTGGGCATGGGTTTCCTTCGCTAAGCTTTGGACTCCAAAATACATGAAAATTCATGGTTCAGTACTTAATTATAATTTTCAAAACACCCAAGAACAATGGCAGGTTTTTGTCGGATTATTCCTAGGTATTGTAATGATAGGTGTTTTTTTTGTTAAAAAATTGACCATTTTTTATCCTTTTTTTTTTATGATTGTAGTTATTCATCACTGATAACTGATAATGACGACAGGGATTATATTTAAAAAAGGATAAGTCAAAACTGCCCCTGTGTTTGGATTTTCTAACTATCAGCCTTTAATTCAGCATTACGTTGATGAACGATATGCTTAGATTGAGTAATCCAACCATTCAAAAACTAACCAAAAGTTTAAAACATCATGGAATTGATGAAAACTTGATTGCAAAAGCACTTGAGAAGGCGACTCATTACGGAGCAAAGTACTGAAGCACAAATTTTATGGTATCGAAAAGCTAGAAACGCCAGTTGAGTCTGAAAATAGGCGAACAGTGCCCATTTTAGAAGATAACAATCAATAACTACACGGATTACATTTAAAAAAGGATAAGTCAAAACCTTTGCGCCTTTGATTTTTAAAGGCTTGGAACGAAAAAAAAACGTTGAATTTGTTGGAGTGCAAAGCGCAAGCTTTGCGACTGTAGGAACCTCCGTGCGTAACATCAGTTATTAACTGACAGACAGGTACTTATTTATCATGCTTCGTTCCCCAAGCAAAGCTTTTGGACAAAACTTGAGACTGTCACATTTTGCCCCATTGTATCAATTCATTCGATAATAAAAAATCAATTATTAACTGATAACTGATAACTTATAAGCATGACAACGCACATTTTAGTTGTTGATGACGAGCCCGATATTCATAGTCTCATAAAAGAAATTTTGGAGGACGAAGGATTTACTGTTAGTGTTGCGCCAGACGGCAATACTGCACGACTCATTCGACGTGAGCAACGTCCTGATTTGATTTTGCTGGATATTTGGATGCCTGATGTTGATGGAATTTCTTTGCTCAAGGAATGGCGTGAAGGGGGACTGTTAATGGACAGTCCTGTGATTATGATATCAGGACATGGCACCGTAGAAACGGCAGTGGAAGCAACCCGTTTGGGGGCTTATGATTTTATTGAGAAGCCCGTTTCTATTTCTAAGCTGTTGATTACAATAAAAAGGGCTTTAGAAATGGCTTCGTTGCAGCGGGAAAATTATGGTTTACGTAAAGATGTACAATTTGTGACAGAACCATTAGGTCATAGTGATGTCATGGCAACCTTGCGTGAACAGGTGAAACGCATCAATCAGCACAACACGCCAGTCCTTATTGATGGGGAATCGGGTACTGGGCGTTCCTTGTTTGCACGTTATATCCACCAAAATAGCCAAAACCATGCAGGTCCCTTTGTGCAGGTGCGTGTTGCTGGCATAAGTCCCGAAAATCAAGCCCTTGAACTTTTTGGTCGTCAAGAAAGTGGCACTTTAGCACGTCTTGAGCAAGCGGATGGTGGCACTTTGTTTATCAAAGATATAGCTGAGATGGATGATGCGATACAGGCACGATTGTTAAGCAGCTTGGAAAATCAATCCTTTTTGCGTAATGGTGGCGCAGAGCCAGTTGCCATCAATGTCCGCGTTATTGCGGCTACCGCTTATGATGTTGATCAAGCGGTGATAAACGGACAATTGCGAGAAGATTTGTCTTATTTTTTAAATGTTGTCCCCCTACACGTTCCACCTTTGCGCGATCACTGTGAAGATGTGCCTGAATTATTGGACTTTTACGTGAGTCTCTTTGTTGATCAGGAAAATCTGCCCTATCGTCACTTTACAGTAGCCGCGCAAAATCGGCTCCGTAATTATAGTTGGCCTGGCAATGTACGCGAACTCAAAAATCTTGTACAACGATTGCTGATTTTAAGTGATAGCAACACAATTGATGTTGATGAAATTGAGCCTATTTTAAAACATCGCCCTATTCAGGCAAACGATTCTTCTGTTTATGAGTTACCATTACGAGAGGCACGGGAGCAATTTGAGAAAACTTATTTAGAACGTCAATTACAGGAATTAGGGGGTAATGTTAGTAAAGTCGCCTCACGGGTAGGACTAGAGCGGACACATTTATATCGCAAACTACGCGCCCTTGATATTGATCCTAAGCAAATTAAAAAAGAAGGGGGATAGGGAATGAGTG
>CAYFOB010000251.1:2186-3259 GCA_964344525.1 uncultured Thiomargarita sp. | reverse complement strand
AAGGTACGCCTTGTGCTCCTGAATTTAACATGAAAATCATCATTCTTGGAGCGGGCCAAGTTGGTAGCTCTCTTGCCAGTAATCTCGCCAGTGAAGCTAACGAGATCACAGTTGTTGATCATAACGCAACCTTATTGCAGCATTTACAAGAACATTTGGATTTACGCACCGTCACCGGACATGCAGCCCACCCCAATGTGCTCTTGCAAGCTGGGGTGGAAGATGCAGATATGTTAATCGCTGTTACAAACAGCGATGAAACCAATATGATTGCCTGCAAAATTGCTCACACCCTTTTTCATACGCCCACCAAAATTGCCCGAGTACGCGAGGCTGATTATTTAAATCATAAAGAAATTTTTGAAACTCATGGTTTAGCTGTTGATGTGCAAATCAGTCCTGAACAATTGGTCACGGACTATATTGTACGTTTGATTGATTACCCAGATGCTTTGCAAGTACTTGATTTTGCAGATGGTAGAGTGCAATTGGTCGCAGTAAAAGCTTTTTATGGAGGCCCCTTAGTTGGGCATGCCTTACGCGCTTTTGAAGATTATTTGCCCGATATCGAAACACGAGTGGCTGCTTTATTTCGGCGCGGCAAGGCTATCATTCCTGAAGGTGATACTGTCATTGAAGTGGATGATGAAGTTTTTTTTATTGCAGCAACCCAAAACATTCGCGCCGTCATGGCTGCTTTACGTGAACTGGAACCGCCCTGTAAGCGCATTATGATTGCAGGAGGTGGTAACATCGGAACCCGCTTGGCGGTTGCACTGGAAAAAAAATACCATGTTAAATTAATCGAACACAACACGGCGCGTACTGAAATCATTTCTGAAATATTGCATAAAACCATTGTGCTGCAAGGTGAAGCGGCAGATGAAAATTTGTTGTTGGAAGAAAATATTGATGAAATTGATGTTTATTGTGCTGTTACCAACGACGATCAAATCAATATTTTGTCAGCCATGCTAGCTAAGAGCAAGGACGCACGTAAAGTCATGGCTTTGATTAACCGCCCTGCTTATGTGGACTTAGTCGAAAGCAGCACGATTGACATTGCTATTTCA
>CAYFOB010000251.1:1110-2066 GCA_964344525.1 uncultured Thiomargarita sp. | reverse complement strand
TGTGGTTGTTGTACACTCCTTGCGGCGTGGGGCAGCCGAGGCGATTGAGGCGATTGCTCATGGTGATAAAACCTCTTCTAAAGTCGTCGGCAAACGGATTGATCAGATTAAACTCCCCCCAGGTACAACGATCGGTGCCATTGTCCGTGGAGAACAAGTGCTGATGGCGCACCGTGATACCGTTATCGCATCAGAGGACCATGTTATTTTGTTTTTAGTTGATAAAAAACGGATTGCAGCGGTGGAACGACTGTTTCAGGTAGGGATAATGTTTTTGTAGCCACAAAATTTTTACCAGTTATGGAAAATATGATGAAAAATAGCTAATGCCAATAAATTTAATCACATTCGTCGAGTCAATTACGAAATGGACCTTCCAACGCCTATTTTAGCGACTCCTTTGAATTATTTGAATGGAGGAATTTTGCGGTTTGGAGTTTTGCGGTGATCGATCGTTAAGCATACTGACTTCGATAATGCAACCATGCTTTTCTTGAGACACACGTATTTGTGTGCCTGCTTTTAATTCCACCGCTTTGTTAATATCAACTGGATTGCCATTAGGCGATGTCAAAGAGGTTAAAGCTTGATTAATCAGTAGCCATTTTCCCTGATAAAAAGCGCAATAGGCTTGAGGCGTTTTATCTACATCAGGATCAGGATAAATATTATCAAATACATGCCATTTGAATAAACTTTGTCCTTCATACACAACCAATTCCCCATGACGCATCCATTGCCCGGGTCGCTTTTCACTGCGTATCGTTAAAATGGGAAAAGCGTGTTTGATGGGTGTCTGACAAAATGGGCAAGCTATCTGTTTTTGCTCTGGTATGACGACAAACCATTGTTGCGAACAATTTGGACAAGGATGCAGCATATGCCATGTTTTAATTAAACCTCTTTCCCATTCATACGCGCTTGGTCGCTCATAAGGCGCATGTAATCCAGTAATA
>CAYFOB010000251.1:0-1100 GCA_964344525.1 uncultured Thiomargarita sp. | reverse complement strand
GCTTTATAAAAAAGTTCCGTCAGTGTTTTCCCACAAGCGGTGATTGGTATTTTTAATTGCTCGAAGGGAGAATTTGATGTGTCATAGGGATGCTCAATAAATAGGGCTTTTTTGCCCATACTCAATCGCTCATCTTCTTCGACTGAGTGGGTAGAGTGAATTTTTGGTCCTCGCAGAGGGTGACGATTCAGCAAATATTCATAAATCAGCACAGCCAGCGCATGTTGATCGGTGCGAATATTCGCAACTTGTTGGGTGGCTAGCACTTCGGGCGCGATATAGCCAGGTGTGCCATCAACATCAGGTGGAAACATTTGTGGCACAACGAGGGAGTCAATATCAATGATAATCATTTGTCCTGAGCTGGGATCAATGAGGACATTATTGTCAGACAAATCAGAATGCGCTAAACCCGCAAGATGTAAGCGACTGACGGCACGTGCTAAAAGAATACATATTTTAAAGTAATTAATCCAAGGGGCTTGCTCCTTTTTTGGCAAATATTGCTGCAATTTGGGGCTGATAAACCAACGGCTTTTTTTTTCCTTGCCCTGCCACCGTCCTGAGGTAAAAAAGTAGTGGCTAGGATAAATCGGTGTCATCACACCGAGTTTTGGCTTGATGATAATGCCAGTAGGCCAACAAAATAGCCGATTCCAATAATTAGCATTTTTTTTATCACCGATGGTGGGGTTAAATTCATTCAAAATTTTTTGTAAGCGCAGCAAACGATTTGGATCGATATCACCTTTATAAAAACAGAGAACAAATTCTTTATCTTTGGAAAAATAAACTTTTTTCATTGTACCTTCCCCAATCATTTCGGGGAGATATTCGATGATTTGTCCGTTTTCTAATTGCGCTGTTGTCACAATCTGATCACCTATAGACTTGTTCCTAAATAATTTGAACTGTGATTTATGTGATTGATATGATTATTGTGAGGGTGCTAATGCGGATTTTTTCCTCAAATCAATCAGATAATAATTGAGTTTCTTCAGCATTGATGGTACGCATTATTAAGTACTGAACCATGAATTTTCAGGTATTTTGGAGTCCAAAGCTTAGCGAAGGAAACCCATGCCCTTCGCTAAGCTTTG
>CAYFOB010000250.1:5707-6379 GCA_964344525.1 uncultured Thiomargarita sp. | reverse complement strand
AATATTTTTATTAAAATATCATAATATTCTAATTAACTAACTTGAACATCGAGGTCCATTATTTTCCAGACATTTTTTA
Source organism: uncultured Thiomargarita sp. (assembly GCA_964344525.1). Lineage (GTDB taxonomy): Bacteria > Pseudomonadota > Gammaproteobacteria > Beggiatoales > Beggiatoaceae > CAYFOB01. The sequence continues at coordinate 6,300 of CAYFOB010000250.1, read as the reverse complement.
CAAGATTTCAGTTAGTCAGCAAATTATAACATTATGTTATCCAATAATAAAATAAACTTTGAAACAGCCCTCCCTAGTTATGGAGATATCTTGCGTTTTGCCATACCTGTGCTGTTTGGATTGATAACAACAGCAATTATAACATTAATTGACACTCTTTTTATTGGGCAATTAGGTACAGCTCAACTTGCAGCTGTACCCTTAGCTGCATTTGTCTATCTTGTTGGATGGTTACTGCTATCAGGTGTTTTGCAAAGTTCCATTGTTTTTGTGGCTAGGGCATTCGGCGCAAAGGAATATCACAAAATAGGCCCCATTTTGGCCCATTATCACATATTCGTACTTCTGGGATTTCCTCTGCTGTATTTATTTATCCAAAGCTGGCCTCTGTTTTCAATGATAGCAAAGCTTGATACGGCTGTGGATAGCTACGCTTCGCTTTATTTGGAAATACGAGTATGGGATGCAGCTTTTTCGCTGTTGTTGATGTTATATTCTACATTTTACCTTTCATTGGGTAATTCGAGATTTCCCATGTTGGTGGCAGTGAGCGTGTTACTTTTAAATGTGGTATTAGATTACGGGTTGATTTT
>CAYFOB010000250.1:0-5651 GCA_964344525.1 uncultured Thiomargarita sp. | reverse complement strand
AGTGCTTATGCCACAGTGTTGGCCCAAGCCTTTGGCGCATTCGTCATCGTGACAACAGCCTTTTTTGGATCAACAAGGGCACGTTATGGCTTGCGAATTTTCAAACGTCCAGACCTAAACCTGCTTAAACAAATTTTACGCATTGGTTTGCCTAAAGGTTTTGCTGAATTTAGTGAAGTAGTGATGTGGGTAGGATTTATGCTTATTGCAGGTCAATTAGGCACAGCGCCTCTCGCTGCCAATAACATCGGAATGCAAATAAGCCAATTCTTCTACCTAGCAAGCGAGGCATTGGGGGCTGCAGCGAGTTCTTACATGGGCCGATTTTTAGGAGCCAATCGCCCAGATCTTGCACGAACAACGACCTATCGGATATTGATAGTAGGTATAACGTACCTGGGTGTGCTGGGAATACCGTTATGGCTTTTTGGAGAATCCATCGCCCGTTGCTTCACAGGAAATGAGGCCGTGGTGTATCAAGCCGCGCTTATGTTCAAAATTCTCGCTTTGCAGCAGATATTTGATGGCATTAACCTCATTTTACGACTCGCACTGGCTGGCGCAGGGGATACGCTGATTCCGACTTTATTTTTGGTAGGAGGTGCAGTAGTCATCATGTTTCCAGCAGCAATATTATTATCACAACTCATTGAACCCGGACTCGTTGGTGCTTGGCTTGGCATGTTGATTTATATTATGATATTTGTTTTAATACTGATATACCGCTATAAAAGCGACAAATGGACTACCATTTTTTCTGGTTGAATTGAAACGGAAGAAAACATTCAACAAAAAATCCAACATTTAGGTAGTTGAACGTACACATTCATGGATGAATCGTTTTCACAGACTTCTTATACTTTTACTGACTTTTCAAACACGTTCTTACCAAAAACACTTTTTTTAAAGGAGTATTAATTTCGTGAAGATACCATTTAGCGTCAAAATAGGATTAGCCATATCGATCTTAGCGATTGGTATAACCACGTTTAATGTCTATTTGTTTTACTCCAAAACTTCTGACATGGTTTACGCCCAAACGGTCAATCGTCTTTCTGACATAGGGCGCACAGGAGCATTTTTGCTTGATGAGGCGCAGCAGGAGAGTATCAAGCGATTCACGCTGGCATTCGAAGAAAACGCATTACCCATTCCTACCCAAAAGCTGAAAAATTTACCTGAGGGGGATAGCATGCCAGGGCTTCCATCAGAAGTTGCAGCAAAATATATGGCTTCTGCGGATTTTCAAACCTTGGCGCAAACTGTCAGGAAAATTAAAGCGGGTACTCGTCGTCAAGTAACCCCATTGGGACAAAAATTAGAACACTTCTCAACCGATTCTACCGATCCCTATCGGATAACGTATGCTTATTTGCTTGTCAAAGTACCCCAATTTGCCAAGTTTGGTTTGGTGAGTGTTGTGGCAGATGCGAATTATGATACCCCTGATGAAGAAATCCCTATTGGGTTGTTACTGAGCCCCCAAGCCGCTATACTTAAAGCCTTTCAAGGAGAGGTTCAAACAGAAGGCCCCTACACAGATCAATGGGGAACATTTATTTCAACACGGATTCCGGTTAAAGATGGCAATGGGCAGGTGATAGCCATTTTAGGGTTAGATTATGATGTGGCTGGTGAAGTGAATCAATTAAATCGTTTGTGGAACATCTGCATGATGATTTTGGTTGTGAGTGTGCTGTTGTCTGTGTTATTGGCTTATGTTATAGCACGTTGGTTGGAGCAACCAATTGCCAAACTACGGGCAGGTGCACAACAACTTCACGACGGTAATTTTGATACCTTTATTGACATTAAAAGTCGCGATGAATTAGGGGCTCTTGCTGAGACCTTTAACCAAATGACCACTCAATTAAAGGAATCTTTTAATACCTTAGAGGAACAGAATAGGGAATTACAACGCCTAGATAAACTCAAAGACGAATTTCTTGCAAATACCTCCCACGAGCTGCGTACTCCCCTCAATGGTATTATTGGTATTGCGGAATCCTTGATAGATGGGGCCACGGGGGAATTGGGCAAAACAACCAAAGCCAATCTCAGTATGATTGTGGGCAGTGGTAAACGACTTTCGTCCTTAGTCAATGACATTCTCGATTTTTCTAAATTAAGACGCCAAACGTTTGACCTAAAAGTCGAACCTGTGGATATCCAAAAAACGGTAGATATTGTGTTGGCCTTAAGCCAACCGCTGGTTGCCAAGAAAGAGGTGCAACTGATTAACGCCATTACGCCTGATCTACCACCGACCCAAGCTGATGAGAACCGTTTGCAGCAAATTTTCTATAATTTAGTGGGTAATGCGCTTAAGTTCACAGAAAGGGGTCGTGTCGAAATTTCTGCCAAAGTGATTGATAAGCATTTAGAAATATGCGTTTCTGATACAGGTATTGGTATTGCAGAAGATAAGTTGGACCGGATTTTTGAATCTTTTGAGCAAGCTGAAGGTTCAACCGCCAGAGATTATGGTGGTACAGGCTTAGGTTTAGCTGTTACCAAACAGTTGGTTGAATTGCATGGTGGAGAAATTTGGGTTCAATCCACGTTGGGTGTGGGATCACAGTTTTTCATCAAGCTACCTATTTCAAAGGAACAACTCAAGAGTCAACCGACTCAGTTACCTATTATCACTCAACTGGTCTCTGAAATGGCCTTGTCACCTGAGATTGCTATGCCAGCCTCCGCGCAAGAGGGCCAGTTCAAAATTCTGATTGTGGATGATGAGCCTGTGAATCTTCAAGTGCTTGTTAACCATTTGTCGTTACAAAATTATACCCTCATACAAGCCTCATCAGGTATAGAGGCGTTGGAACTGATGGAAGAAGAAGAGTCGGAACCTGATCTCATTTTGCTGGATGTGATGATGCCGAAAATGTCAGGTTATGAGGTCACGCAAAAAATTAGGGAAAAGTGGAAAGCAGATGAACTCCCCATTTTATTGTTGACTGCCAAAAATCAAATTGCCGACTTGGTAATGGGTTTTCAATCCGGTGCCAATGATTATATCACCAAGCCCGTTTCCAAAGAGGAATTGTTGGCGCGAATAGATACTCATCTGAGTATCAAGCAGCTCCGAAAGGATAATCTGCGGATGAGTGCGGAGCTGGAAGTGACGCGCCGCTTGCAGCAAATGCTTTTACCCAAAGAACAAGAATTAGAGCAAGTGGCTAATTTGGATATTGCTGGCTTTATGAAACCGGCGCATGAAGTCGGCGGTGATTACTATGATGTTCTTCAACATCAGGGGCGCATTCTGTTTGGCATTGGTGATGCAACAGGACATGGGCTAGAAAGCGGTATGTTGGCACTGATGGCCCAATCTGCCGTGCGAACATTGCTGGAAAATGGGGAAACGGATCCGAAAAAATTCCTCAATAGTATCAATGGAACAATTTACAAGAATGTGCGGGAACGGCTATCAGTTGATAAAAACATCACGCTCTCTTTATTGGAATATCAACCCCTTTCGTCAAGGGGCGTTTTACGGGTGACTGGTCAACATGAAGACATGATTGTTGTACAAAATGGTCAATTAGAGCTGATAGACACGACTGATTTAGGGTTGCCTGTTGGATTATTGGACGATATTGCCAAGCAGGTCAACCAAACTGAGGTGGCGTTGAATATCGGTGATGTGGTGGTTTTGTACACAGATGGCATTACTGAGGCGGAAAATATAGAAGAGGAGGAATATGGTGTTGAGCGACTGAGTGAGGTTGTTGAACAACATTGGCAAAAATCAGCAAAGGATATCCGACAAGCGGTGATTGATGATGTACAGAAATTCGTTGGGAAACAAAGGTTTTTGGATGATATAACCTTGTTGGTGCTTAAACAGATGGCCATTAAGTAAGCGCAGCTTGGCACTTTGCGCCAAGTTGCGTTTTGCACGTCCTCTCAAGAGGGGGGTACATTTTAAAATCTCATGTTACGCACTATTGTTCCAAGTCCTAAGCAAAGCGTTGCTTTGCACTCCAATTGAATTTTTTTGGAGTGCTTCGCGGCCGCTTTGCTTGGGAACGAAGATGCGTAACATCAGTTAAAATATAACAAAAGAGGATTTATTTGATGAGACAAATCTTTGGGGAATTTAATAACGAACCTGTTGAGTCAGTCACAAACTCAGAATTTTTGATGCTGAGATTTTCGCCAGATTCGCGTTACACCAAGCGCAGATGGGAGAACAATGGCTTATCTGCTGATTTTTTGGCAGACTACTTAAGCGCTTTTTTTCCTGGCAATGATGATGATGAAAGGGAAGAGGAACTCCAAGGGGCGGTCAGCTACATTGCTAACGAATTGTTGGAAAATGCTATGAAATTTAGTTCTAAACAATTTAACTACCCGGTGAGTCTCCAAGTTCATTTATTTGACGATCACTTGATGCTATCCCTCAGCAACAGCATCCCTATCAAAAATGTGGAAGGTTTTCAATTGTTTATACAGGAGTTGCTTAATAATGACCCACAAGAGTTGTACCGCCATCGGATAACAAATATTGGCGCTGATAAGGAGATGACTTCAAAATTAGGTTTGCTAACGATGATGAATGATTATGATGCTAAACTGGGTTGGAAATTTGAAAATTATCACCCAGAAAAGGGGGAAAAAAATAATAAACGTAGCCGTTTTTGGGAAAAACTGGGTTTTTTACAACGTAAGCGAGTTTTGGCGCCCTCTCAAAAATCAGAAATAATGCTTGTGACTACTACGGTGCGGTTGGCTGTTTAGGACAAAAAAAATTAACTTTCCCAAAATCCAACACACTGTTAAGGTTGTTTTGAGGGGTAGGAGTCTAAACTTTAGTTTGGGCTCCTACCAGACAAAAAAGTTTTTTGAGTCCAGAGCACAATTAACAACAATGAGGTGAATGTTGTTATAAGGAAAATTCACGATGAATAAAAGAGATTATCCCAGCAATTTAACGGCTATCCAATGGGAGACAATCAAGCCTTTACTACCAGAAGTGAAGGAAGGACTGGGTAAACAGGATTTACGTGAAATTGTTAATGCCATTTTGTACATCAACAGCACAAATTGCAAATGGCCTGGTTTACCAAATGATTTTCCACCTTGGGAAACCGTTTATGGTTATTTTCAGGAATGGAAAAGAATTGGTACTTTGGCAACCATTTACGATCTTTTGGAAAAACCAAAAGAAGATACAATCGAAATTATAACTAAAAAATATAGTGTCGAATACAATAGAAAAACGAACACTCTTTATTGGCGGGGGGGAATACGACTTGAGGGTGTCGAGGAGTATCAAGCTATCACGCAATTGTTGAATCAAGTGGCTGCACTTGAACCCTCTCATATGACACTCAACATACGGAAACTCAAAGCGCTTAATAGTTCTGGTCTTTCCGTATTGGGAAGATTTCTTTTCAATATGGGTGAACAAAAAAAGACCCAATTGATGGTTATGCAAATTGCCAGAAATATTTCTTGGCAAAAAAAATGGGCAAAGAATTTTCAACAGTTGATGCCCTCATTGCAATTTGAATGGGAATAGGTCACCTTTTGTCCAAAAGGTGTATTTTTGCTCAATTTAGAATCAAAAAGGGATTGTCAAAATTTAGTTAGGTACCAAATCACACATTTTGAACTGTGATTCTTATGATTTTGCCCAA
>CAYFOB010000249.1:2136-6385 GCA_964344525.1 uncultured Thiomargarita sp. | reverse complement strand
ACTTTTCATTTTTTCCAAAACAGCCTCTTATCCTTATTAAATATAATCCTTGTAGTTATTGTTGGGGGGAACTAGAGTGCGTAACATCAGTTAATTAAGTATTAAGCTTAAAAAATCCTTTTTTTCACCTGTATTTGGAAACAAAAAAAATGGATTTATCGCAGATAGCATATTGTTATTATTATATTTATTGAAATTATTTGCGATTGATTCCCTCAAAAATGACCAAACCGTGAGTTATAATTAGACAAAAGTTCTACAAATTGTACAAAAAGGGTAGCGAGACATAATTTTAGCTAATGGAGAGAATATGAACAATTTTTACTTCTTTATTTTTTTGGGTTTCATACATTTGAGTCCAATATGGGCTTACAACGACTCTAAAAATAATCTCTCATTTACGCCACCAGTCGTGACACAGGGACTTGTTTCGCCAAAATGGGTGACACAACCGGTGAAACATCCTCCAAAAATAGGTCAAGTGGACTTAGCTGTTGCATTGGATCAACAAATGTACAACACTTTGTTGCCCCATATAAAAGCATACGCGAAAAAACAGGATTTGAAAATAGCCGTCATTGATGGTACATGCGGCATTAGCGCGGGTATGTTGAATCGTAAGGAAGTTGATATTGGTGGTTTTTGCTGTCCACCTGGGGAAATGGATCGTTTGCCTGGTTTGCGTTATCACACTCTAGGAATTGCTGCCATTACATTTTTTGTGCATTCAGACAATCCGATTAACAACATTACTTTGGAAGAAGCACGTCAGGTGTTTCAGGGCGATATTCGTCGCTGGTTTCATTTAAGTAACCCTGTTATAAAAAATTATAATCGACCAATAAAATTGGTCACTCATATTCATTGTAGATTGCGTCCTGGGCATTGGAGACTATTGTTACCCAGCGAAGATGACTTCTCGCCAGACATTATAGACTTTACTGCTGCTGCTGATCTTCTCTCTTTTGTTGCAGAGGAAAAAAATGCAATTGGTTACGAAACCTTATCAATGCAAAATATTTATGCACAAGCCAAGTTACTTAAGCCGATTAGTGTTAACAATATTCGTCCTGATGATTTGGAGGCATTAGCACAGTACCGCTATCCATTGTATCGAGTGTTTAACCTGACTACTTGGGAAGGTAAGCCTGCTAATCCTAAAGCAGATGCTTTGGTAAGATACTTGCTAGATGTTGTGAATAAATTGGATACCAGTTTGTACATTGCCCCTGCTTCATTGCTACGGCAATATGGTTGGAAATTTTATAAAAATGAATTGATCGGTGAACCAGATCACAAATAAATTATGGAATTACAACAACAAACCACCATTACACGGTGGCAACGCCTACCATTACTTTTAAAAGTTGTGCTAACGGGTATCATCTGTGGCATTGCCATTTGGCTAATATTGGATACCTTGCAGTCACATGCGCTAGAGGATATCCTGATTGCCGATTTACAAAAAGAATTAGAAAACGTCACCATCGAAAGTCGTGCATTCTTTTCTAAAAACATAGCACGTCATGTTTCAACGGTACAACTCTTGGCAGAACAAAACGCCTTGCAGCGTTACATTGAAACCGTTGATTGGAGTCATCAACCCAACGAAATTCGTTATTATCGACGCAATCCGCCTTGGTTACCACCAATTTCAAGATGGAAAATATTATTACGCCCAAGCCATTTTATGCTGATGGATAGCAAAGGTCATATGCGTGAAGTTTATGCAGTGCGTGGCGAACCTCTTCCCCCACAGATATTGACACCAAGTCCTCTACTGATAAGAAGTTCCCAAGGGCAAACCTATTTGACTTCTTTAGCTGGAAAACCCTTTGCGATTTCTAACGCCGTTTTCCAAGACAGACAAGGTATCAAGCGTGGTAGATTGGTGGTCTTTTCGTTTTTGGATAACACTTTTTTGCAAACGAGTTTGCAGGGGTTAGACTTACGCTTTGTTCAGGTTGCTTTAATTGAACCAGAAAATGGCCAAATCATCGCAAGCAGTAAGCCAGAAACTTTGCCTGTTGGCACCTTGTTTGAAGATATTGTTTCAGGCTATTTGGTGAGTGGCAATGAAAATTACCACCATTTTGGTTCGGGTTCATCTGATTTGCAAATACGGTTTGTGACGCTGTTGTCCATTTTGCAAGCCACCGAATTAAATGCCCATATCACAGCCTTGGATCGTCGCAATCGTCTCATAGTTGCAGTGTCATTTGTCGTCAGTTTTGGTGCGCTCATTTTTATTTTTTCACGCCGTATCGAAGTAGTCGCACGAAGAATTATGGATATTGCTCATGAGGTTCAAATAGAAACGCCACCGAATATGGCACAATCAAACCTAAAATACGGTGATCAAATCACCCAATTAGAACAACATGTCCTCTTACTCGCTCAGGAAGTACGCAAAGCACAAGAAACGACGCGCCAACGCTATGAAATGCTACAGCTCGCTAAGGAAAAGGCAGAAGAAGCCAGTCTTGAAAAATCACAATTTCTCGCCAATATGAGCCATGAAATCCGCACTCCACTCAATGCCATTGTGGGTTTCTCGCAAATTTTGTTGCACCAAAGCAAAAATTTGTCATTACCTGTCGAATTTCAACAATTTTTGGATAACGTCCGCCTGGGTGGACAAAATCTGGCAGAGTTAATCAACAACATCCTAGATTTATCCAAAATTGAAGCGGGCAAAATGACGCTCTCAGAAGAAGACTTAAACCTCAAATTATTGGTTCAAGGCGTTTTTCATATCAATCAAGCCCAAACGATTAGTAAGGGTATCATTTTTAACTACCATTTAGCGCCCCAATTGCCCCAAATGATTTACTCTGATCGCACCAAGCTCAATCAGATTTTAACGAATTTGGTAGGCAATGCCATCAAATTTACGCCTGTTGGAAAAGCCGTGCAACTCAAAGCAACGAAAAAGAACAATTTTATTCTCTTTCAAGTCATTGATGAAGGCATCGGCATTCCAAAAGATCGTCAACAGGCAATATTTAATGCCTTTGAACAAGTGGACACCAGCACAACGCGCCGCTTTGGGGGCACAGGATTGGGTTTAGCAATTACTCAAAAAATGGTTGAATTGTTAGGAGGAGAAATAACCGTAGAAAGTACGCTAGGAGAAGGCTCAACTTTTTCAGTCAAAATTCCCTTGGTAGAATCCACCGCCAAAGTTGTTGAACAGTCAGATATAGACTTTCATCATTTTAGTTTTTCTAAAGACAACGTGGTTTTATTAGTAGAAGATAACCCAATGAATCGGGATATGCTGATGGCTTTGTTCAGCCTATTAAATCTGAAAATCTATACTGCTGATAATGGCATGGTGGGGGTAGAAAAAGCCCTACAATTGCATCCAGATTTAATCTTAATGGACAGACACATGCCGATCATGGATGGTCTCACTGCAGCAAAAACGATTTGGGCAAGCCCTGAAGGTAGCAACATTCCCATTGTGATGGTTTCTGCGGATGCGTTGGTAGAACGAAAAAAGGCGGCTGATGCAATTGGCATCCAAGAATATTTGAGCAAACCAATTGATTTCAGTAAACTTTTTCCCGTCTTGGTTAAATATTTGCGCCAAGATAAGGACATAGGTTCATCCAATTTTTCAAAAACTTTACCAAAACACCTTAAAAAACAACTACTAGAAAAGTTCACGCAGATTTCTCAGCTTTCCATTTTAGATGGAGGACAAATTTTGGATCACATTACTCAAATGCAAACGCTTTGTCAGGGATTTGATTGTCCTTATTCAGATATTCTCGCTCAAATGGAGGATGCTGTGTTTAATGGAGATGAGGAGCAATTCAATCTTTTGGTGCAGGGTGCAGCGTCTAAATCATAATCCAAAAAACAACTACATGGGTTATAATAACTGATGTTACGCACTCTTGTTCCCCCCCTACAATAATTAAAAAAGGATAAATCAAAACGGCACCCATTCTATCTCCCATCCCCCTTCTTGTGCCACAAATCCATCAGCAACACCAATACCTGGAATAGTGACCAACGTATTTTCAAAATAAATCAAAGGAACAAAACAACGTTGCCAAGGCGGCACCTTCATGGCTTGCAATAATTTCTTCACCACACGCAGATGCCCACGCCAACGAAAAGTTTCACCACCTTGCCGAAAACGCACTTGCAATTTTGTTCCGGCTGGCAAAGCTAACCCCCCTCCTTGCACAGCGCTCAACTTGCCTTGGGGTAAAGGCCAAGGTTGAGGCAATAAACA